>NZ_UPHQ01000028.1 GCF_900566055.1 Mycobacterium innocens | reverse complement strand
AGACCAGCGCGAAACCAGCGATACGCAGTCACCCGCGCAACACCATTGCGCTCAGCCCACGCCGCCAGATTCATACCTTTGTTCCTACCGCACACCACTGACAACTACCGACCACTCAACCCGCAACAGCTGGCAGCCCCCTAACCGCGTGCCATCGCCTCCAAGCGGCGGATGCGGTCCTCGATCGGCGGGTGCGTCGAGAACAACGATCCGATCCGCTCGCCTGCCCGGAACGGGTTGGCGATCATCAGATGCGCCTGGCTGGCCAGTTGCGGTTCCGGCGGCAACGGAGCCATCTGCACCCCACCGGAGATCTTGCGCAACGCCGACGCCAATGCCAGCGGGTCTCCGGTCAGGACGGCGCCCGATTCGTCGGCCTGGTATTCGCGGGACCGCGACACCGCCAACCGCACCACCGTCGCGGCGATCGGGCCCAGCAACGAAACCAGAAGCAATGCAAAAGGATTGCTGTTTTCTCGATTGCCGCCGAACATGCCCATCCAGATGGCCATGTTGGCCAGGGCAGTGATCACCGACGCCAGCGCGCCGGCGATGCAGGAGATCAGGATGTCGCGGTTGTAGACGTGGGACAGCTCGTGGCCCAACACCGCACGCAGCTCCCGCTCGTTGAGGATCTGCAGGATGCCCGTGGTGCAGCACACCGCGGCGTTACGTGGGTTGCGGCCGGTGGCGAACGCGTTGGGCGCTGCGATGTCGCTGATGTACAGCCGCGGCATCGGCTGATGGGCGGCGGTGGCCAGCTCGCGCACGATCCGGTACATCACCGGCGCCTGCAGCTCGGAGACCGGCTGCGCATGCATGGCCCGCAAGGCCAGCTTGTCGCTGTTGAAGTAGACGTAGACGTTCATCCCGACGGCGAACAGCACCGCCAGCCACATTGCCGTTGTACCGAACAGCCGGCCGGCGAACACGATCATCGCTGACATAACGACCAACAGCAGGAACGTCTTCAGCCTGTTGGCGTGCGGATGCCAGGTCATCAGTGTGTGTCCTCCTACGAACACCTCGGCTTGCCGATTTACTGCTGACTCAACGTCCGGAAGGGTCCGCCGGGTTCCGCGGGGTCGATAATCCCCGCTAGCCGTGCCGGCTGACGGTGTAGTCGACCAGCGCCGCCAGTGCCCGCCGGCCCGGAACATCGGGTAGCAGGTCCAGCTCGTGACGCGCCGCGGCGGCGTATTGGCCCAGCACCTCCTTGGCCTTGGCCATCCCCGGCGACGCGCGCAACAGCGCCAGTGCCTCGACTACCGCGTCGTCGTCGTGGATGGGTCCGGCCAGCAGCGCACGCAGCCGCGCACCGTCGGGCCCGGTGTCGCGCAGCGCGTAGAGCATCGGCAGCGTGCGCACGCCTTCGCGCAGGTCGGTGCCGGGCACCTTTCCGGACTCGTCGGATTCGCTGTCGATGTCGATGATGTCGTCGGCGATCTGGAACGCGGTACCGACGATGCCGCCCAGACGGCTCAGCCGCTCGACCTGATCGGTATCGGCGCCGGAGAACATGGCGCCGAACCGGCCCGCGGCCCCGATCAGGCTGCCGGTCTTCTCGTGCACCACCGTCAGGTACTGCTCGATCAGGTCCGCGCCTTCCGGGGCGCCGCGAGTCTCGCGCATCTGACCGGTCACCAGGGCAGCGAAGGTGTCTGCGACGATCCGCACCGCTGCCGGTCCCAACCGGGACACCAGCCGCGACGCCGTCGCCAGCAGGTAGTCGCCGGCCAGAATGGCGACATTGTTGCCCCACCGCGCGTTGGCGCTGGGGGCGCCGCGGCGGACCTCGGCCTCGTCCATCACGTCGTCGTGGTAGAGCGTCGCCAGGTGGATCAGCTCGACCACCGCGCCGGCGATGATCACTTCCTCAGCCTCCGGGTCCGGCCCGACCTGAGCCGACAGCACGGTGAACAGCGGCCGGAACCGCTTACCCCCGGCCTTGAACAGGTGCAGCAGCGAGTCGATCATCACCACGTCGGCGCTGCGTAACTCGGTGTCCATGAGCTGCTCGATCCGCGCGACACCGGCACGCACAGCCGTGGCGAACCGGGCATCCCCGAAGTCGACGCCTGCCACCACGGTCGCCGGAGTTTTCATTCGACCAACATACTGGTGAGCATGAAGACCGGAGCCGACCTGGTAGTCGTGGGCGCCGGGCCGGCCGGGTCGGCGGTGGCCGCCTGGGCTGCCCGCAGCGGCCGGGACGTCCTCGTCATCGACTCGGCCGGTTTCCCGCGCGACAAAGCCTGCGGTGACGGCCTGACGCCGCGAGCGATCGCCGAACTGGAACGGCTGGGACTCGGCGCCTGGCTGGCCGGCCGCATCCGCCACCACGGCCTGCGGATGAGCGGATTCGGCGGCGAGGTGGAAATCGCCTGGCCCGGACCGTCCTTCCCGGCGCACAGCAGCGCGGTGGCCCGCACCGAACTCGACGAGCGCATCCGCAAGGTCGCCGAGGACTGCGGGGCCCGCATGCTGCTTGGCACGAAAGTAGTTGCAGCGCATCACGACTCGTCGAGACGAGTGGTGTCGGTCAGGTTGGCCGACGGTACCGAGGTGGCCTGTGGGCAATTGGTCGTCGCCGACGGGGCGCGGTCGTCGCTGGGCCGCAAGCTGGGCCGCCGATGGCATCAGGAGACGGTCTACGGCATCGCCGCCCGCGGCTATTTGGCCACCGAGCGCGCGGACGATCCATGGCTCACGTCGCATCTGGAACTGCGCTCCCCCGACGGCGCCGTGTTGCCCGGCTACGGCTGGATTTTCCCGCTGGGCAACGGCGAGGTGAATATCGGCGTGGGAGCGCTGTCGACCACCAAAAGACCCGCCGAGCTGGCGCTGCGGCCGCTGATGTCGTACTACACCGACCTGCACCGCGACGAGTGGGGCTTTCCCGGCGAGCCGCGGGCGGTGGCGTCGGCGCTGCTGCCGATGGGCGGCGCGGTTTCCGGGGTGGCCGGGCGGAATTGGATGTTGATCGGCGACGCCGCGGCGTGCGTCAACCCGCTCAACGGCGAGGGCATCGACTACGGGCTCGAGACCGGGCGGCTTGCCGCCGAAGTTCTGGACACACGCGACCTGTCCCGGCTGTGGCCGTCGCTGCTGCACGACCACTACGCCCGGGGATTCTCGGTGGCACGCAGGCTGGCGTTGTTGCTGACCTTCCAGCGGTTCCTGCCCACGACCGGTCCCGTCGCGATGCGCTCCACCACACTGATGACGATCGCCGTGCGCGTGATGGCCAACCTGGTCACCGACGACGACGCCGACTGGGTGGCGCGGGTGTGGCGCGGCGCCGGGCGGGCGTCGCGGCTGATCGATCGCCGGCCGCCGTTCAGTTGAGCCCTGCGGTGCCTCTTGCGAGGTGCGGCAGAGGTGTATAGTCCGGCTAATGAAGGGAACGGGGCTGGCTCTTATCGCCTCCACGGCCGCGCTGGCGGTGGCTGCCATCGCATTGGCCGCACCCGCACAGGCCGACGACTACGACTACCCATTCAAGCAAACCGTCAACGGTTTCGGCGTTTACGGCCCGCAGGACCAGCTCGCGTGGCTGGCCAAGATCAGCTGCGAGCGACTGGAACGAGGCGTCGACCACACTGCCTACAACTCGGCGACCTTCCTGCAGCGCAACCTGCCGCGCGGGACCACCCAGGGACAGGCGTTCCAATTCCTGGGTGCCGCGATCGACCACTACTGCCCCGAGCAGGTCGGGGTTCTGCAACGGGCCGGCACCAGCTAATCGGGTTCGCCGGGCTTGTACCCGGCATGCAGCGCCACGATTCCGCCGGTCAGGTTGCGCCACCGCACCGCCGACCACCCGGCCCGCGAAATGTGGCCCGCAAGGCTCGCCTGGTCCGGCCATGCCCTGATCGACTCGGCGAGGTACACGTAGGCGTCGGGGTTGCTGGACACCGCCCGCGCCACCCGCGGCAACGCCCGCATCAGGTATTCCTTGTACACCGTGGCGAACAATGCGCTTGTGGGCGTGGAGAATTCGCACACCACCAACTGGCCCCCGGGCCGGGTGACGCGGGCCATCTCGCGCAGCGCGGCCGGGAAGTCGGCCACATTGCGCAGCCCGAAACTGATGGTGACCGCGTCGAATACCCCGTCGGCGAACGGCAGCCGGGTGGCGTCGCCGGCGACCTTGGGCACCTTGCGGGCCCCGCCGGCGGCCAGCATCCCGACCGAGAAGTCTGCCGCCACACACCATGCGCCGGACTTCGCCAGCTCCACGGTGGAGACCGCGGTGCCCGCGGCCAGGTCCAGCACCGTGTCGCCGGGACCGATCCGCAACGCCGACCGGGTGGCTCGCCGCCAGTACCGGTCCCGGCCCAGCGAGAGCACGGTGTTGGTCAGGTCGTAACGGCGGGCGACACCGTCGAACATCGACGCGACGTCCCGGGGATTCTTGTCCAGGGCGGCGCGACTCACCAGCCAGACGCTACCCGCC
>NZ_UPHQ01000125.1 GCF_900566055.1 Mycobacterium innocens | reverse complement strand
GCCTGGTGCTCCGCCCATGCCGCCGTCACCCCCCCGACCGCCTTGGCCGCCCGGCCCGCCGGCACCGCCCTGGCCACCTTGTCCGCCTCGACCTCCGGCGCCACCTCTACCCCCGGCACCGCCGGCACCCCCTTGGCCACCTGGCCCGCGCGGACCGCCGGGCTGGCCGGGTTGGCCGGGTTCACCGGGCTGGCCGGGCGAACCCTCTGAGGGCTTGTCGGCGTTCATGCGCGTAGGGCCGGTGCTGGGGTAGGACAAAGAGCCATTTGTCTGCCTTTCTGCAACGCGCCTGTTTCTGCGCTCGAGTCAAGCTACCCGACCTAGCTGACGGTTCGCCATGATTTGCGGGGCACTGCGGCCGGTCGCAGACGGGTTGCGCGGTTTGATCGTCGTTAGCCATCGAGGCTGCTGGCAGTCAGCTGCCGTCGACGACGGCGCGGCGCGAACCTGCCCGCGCAGCTACTGCGACCGGCTTCAGCCCTTCGTGCCAGGCGTGCCCGGCGTGCCGGCCGTGCCGTTGGGGATGCCGCCCGGGGTGAAGTTGCCGACGGCACCGCCTGTGCCACCCTTTAACGCCGTCGTCGCCGGTGTCGCACGACAACCTCCTAGGCGGTCATTCGTCGACCCCCGAAGGAATTCATAGCGTACGCACAACACACTCCGAGATTTCAGGTTTCGGTCGAAATTTCATGGGCGCGCCATCGCGCACCTACCGCGCGCGATTTGTGACGTTGCGACCGGGCGGCCCGACAAGGTTGTCGGCGCGGCCGGTCCGTGCAGCTGGGCTGATCAGCATCGCGTTCGTTGCCTGCATACCGGTGCCGTCATCGCTGGATCTGCTCGTGGCGCTTGGCGGGTGTGCCAGTGCTCGCTGCGCGAGAATGTGTGAATGCTCGACATAGAGGTACTTCAGGCCGACGTGACCAAGCTCGAACTCGACGCGATCACCAACGCGGCCAACACCCAGCTTCGCCACGCCGGTGGCGTCGCTGCGGCGATCGCGCGCGCCGGCGGACCGGAAGTGCAGCGCGAATCAAACGAGAAGGCGCCCATCGGGCTTGGGGAAGCGGTCGAAACCACCGCGGGTGTGATGCCGGCGCGTTACGTCATCCACGCGGCGACGATGGAGCTGGGCGGACCGACCTCAGCCGAGATCATCAGCCGCGCCACCGCTTCGACCCTGCGCAAGGCCGACGAGCTGGGCTGCCGCTCGCTGGCCCTGGTGGCATTCGGCACCGGCGTCGGCGGATTTCCGGTCGAGGAGGCGGCACGACTGATGGTCGACGCGGTGCGTCGGCATCAAGCGGATTCGCTGCAGCGGGTGGTGTTTGCCGTCCACGGCGACGCGGCCGAGCGGGCGTTCACCGCGGCCGTACAGGCTCAAGGCGACAGATAGCGCTCGACGGAAGCAACCTTCTGCGCCATCGCGTCTACCGCCCCCTGACGCCAATCCACTTTGATCACCGTGCTCACCCGTGGCGCACGAGCGGCGACCGCCTCCACCGCGCGCTGCACTACCGCCATCACTTCTTCCCAGGTATCTCCCTCGATCACGGTGAACATCGAATCCGTCTTATTGGGCAGGCCGGAATCACGGACCACCCGAACCGCTTCGGCCACAATCTCGCCGACACCCTCCCCCACGCCCAGTGGAGTGACGGAAAACGCGACCAGCACCGACATACGACGAGACTACCCAGCGCGTTCGCGGTCAAAGCCGTCCTGGCAGCATCGAACTCCATGCGGGTTCTGGTCCAACGGGTCTCATCGGCGGCGGTGGTAGTCGACGGCAAGGTCGTCGGCGCCATCCGGCCGGAGCGGCAGGGCCTGCTGGCATTCGTCGGCGTCACCCACACTGACGATCCCGACAAGGCGCAGCGGCTCGCCGAAAAGCTTTGGAACTTGCGGATTCTCACCGACGAGAAGTCCGCTTGCGACGTCGACGCACCGATCTTGGTGGTCAGCCAGTTCACCCTCTATGCGGATACGGCCAAAGGCCGGCGGCCCTCGTGGAACGCCGCCGCACCGGCCGCTGTGGCCGAACCGCTGGTAGCGGTGTTCGCCGAAGCGTTGCGAGGCCTTGGTGCACACGTGCAAACGGGGGTCTTCGGTGCGCACATGCACGTGGCTTTGGTCAATGACGGACCCGTGACGGTAATGCTGGAGCTGTGACACGAGAGGATGGCCCGTGACAACACCTGAATTCGGATCGCTTCGCTCCGACGACGACCAGTGGGACATCGTCAGTAGCGTGGGCTACACCGCGTTGCTGGTGGCGGGATGGCGAGCGTTACATGCCGTCGGCCCGCGCCCCCTGGTCCACGACGAATATGCCGAACACTTCGTAGCCGCGTCCGGGGACCCGTATTTGACCGAGCTGCTTGCCAACCCGGTAACCTCCGACGAGCAGACGGCCTTCCCCCGCCTCTACGGCGTGCAGACCCGGTTTTTCGACGACTTCTTCCGGTCGGCCGCCGACGCCGGGATCCGGCAGGCGGTGATCGTCGCCGCCGGCCTGGACTCGCGCGCCTATCGACTCGATTGGCCTTCCGGGACAATGGTTTTCGAGATCGACCTGCCGAAAGTTCTGGAATTCAAAGCGCGCGTCCTCGCCCAGCGGGACGCCGAGCCCAAAGCCCGCCGCAGCGAGGTGCCCGCCGACCTGCGCACCGACTGGCCGGAGCGGCTGAAAGCGGCCGGCTTCGATCCGCGAAAACCCGCCGCCTGGTCGTTGGAAGGCCTGTTGATGTATCTGACCGGCGAAGCGCAAGACGCGCTGTTCGCGAGGATCGACGAACTGTCGGCACCCGGCAGCCGAGTTGCCGTGGGCGCCTTGGGCACCCGCGTCGACCACCAGCAGCTCGCCGCTCTGGAAGCGACCCACCCAGGGGTCAATCTGTCTGGGAATGCGGACTTCTCGGCTCTCAGCTATGACGACAAGACCAACCCGGCAGAATGGCTGGCCGACCGCGGGTGGATCGTCGAACCCGTCCGCAACACCCTCGAGTTGCAGGCCGGCTATGGAATGACGCCCCCGGAGGTGGACGTGCAGATCGACAGTTTCATGCACTCCCAATACATTACGGCTACTAAGGGGTGAGCAGGACCTTCACGTCGTCGCCCGACCGGGACCCCGCTATCGCATAGCCCTTGACCGCCTCGTCCAATGGCAGCGCCGTGGTGAAGATGCCGTCGACGTCAAGCCGGCCCGACCGAAGCAGCGGAATCAACTCCGCCCAGGTGCGCTGCACCGGCGCAATCGTCAGGCGCAGCGTGATGCTACGCAACAGGCAAGCCAGGGCCGGAAGCGGAAACGGCTGCAGATCATGCACCCCGACGACGGAGACGGTGCCGCCGGGACGCACCGCGGTCAGCGCGTCGGTGATGGACGCGTCGGTGCCGACGGCGTCGATCACCGCGTCCGCGCCACGGCCACCGGTGGCGGCAAGAACGGCCTCCGCCGCCGGTGATGCGACGGGTGTGGCGCCCCATCCGGCGGCGCGGCGCAGGCGGCCTTCGACTCGGTCCACAGCCAAAACCGTTGCCGCGCCTTGGAGGAACGCAGAGCGCAACGCGCACAGCCCCACCGCGCCCAGACCTATGACCGCCACCGTTGCGCCGAACGGTATGTCGGCCCGGCGGGCGGCCGCCCAGCCCGTGGCGAGATTGTCGGTCAGCAGCAGCGCCTGCTCCGTGGTGACCCCGTCGGGAACCTTGAGCACCTGGAAGTCGGCGGCGGGCACTGCCAGCAAATCGGCCTGCGCGCCGCCCAGCGCACCGGAACCGAAAATCTGTGGGCCGAAACGACACATCGCCGGGTCGCCGGCCGCGCACCCCTCGCAGCCGCCGCAGCCGGCCACCGAGGACACCAGGACCTGGTCACCAACCGTGACGGAACGCACCTGCGGTCCGGCTTCGACGACGGTGCCGACCGCTTCGTGACCGAGGGCGACCGGTTCGGCCAGTGGATAGTCGCCGTCGTAGAAATGCAGATCGGAACCGCAGATACCGGCGGCGGTCACGGCGACGATGACGCCGTCGGGTCCGGAAAGCACCGGGTCCGGACGGGTATCGACGCGGATGCTTCCCGGCCCGTCGATCACTACCGTTCGCATGTCGGGGTGCTCACTTTCTTTGTCGCAGAACGAATTGAGACCAGTCCGGTTGTCGCACCGCGGCCCAGTACTCGCTGAGCCGCCACGGGCTGACGGTGTGGATTTCCCCGTCGGCGTTCTTGAAGTAAGAGTGTTTGACGGCCGGATGTGACCACACCATCTGCTGTATTTCGGCCTGCGTACGCTGATGCCATTCAGCGGCGGCTCGAGCCGTCGGTTCCATCGAATGCACATCGTCGGCAATCAGGTGTTCCAGGCACAGATTGATGTAGCGCATCTGGAGTTCGGACTGGAAGATCAGGCTACCGCCATGGGCCAGATGAGTGCCGGGCCCGTAGATGAGGAACAGGTTGGGAAACTCCGGAACCGTGATGCCAAGATAGGCATAGGGCCGGGTGCCCCAGCTGTCGCGCAGGTCAATCCCGTTGCGGCCGAGGATCTTCAGCGGCCACAGCACGTCGGTGTGACGAAACCCGGTGGCGTAGATGATGACGTCGACGGGGTATGGCTGACCGTCTTCGGTGACGATGCCCCCGGGTGTGATTCGCCGGATCGGCGTGCGCACCAGTTCGACGTTGTCGCGTTGCAAGGTCTGCAGCCAGCTGCCGTTGTCTTGCAATGTGCGCTTACCGGTGGCGGGATAGTCGGGCATCACCTTCGCCAACAGCTCGTCGTCGTCACCGACCTGGCTGCTGATCCACTGGCTGAACATCATCCGGGCAGCGGCGTTCATCTCGCTGACGGCATAGTCCTGCTCGGGATAAGTCGGGTCGGTACGCGCCGCGTCGAGTCCCTTGTCGGCGCCCGGCCACAGCAGCAGGAATCGATACCATCTGCCATAGAACGGCAGGTGCCGCATCGCCCAGCGCACGCCGTCGCCCACTTCGTCGTGGTACATCGGGTTGGGGAACATCCATTGGGCGGTGCGCTGGAAGACGGTGAGCCGCTCGACGTCGCCGGCGATCGCCGGCGCGATCTGGAAGCCGCTGGCGCCCGCCCCGACCAGCGCGACCCGTTTGCCGGTCAAGTCGACGGAGTGGTCCCAGGCCGCGGAGTGAAACGACGGTCCGGCGAACGTGTCAGCACCATCGAATGACGGGATATACGGTCGGTTCAGCTGACCGACCGCGGTGATGACGGCGCGCGCGTTCACGGTGGTCTGGCCGTCGGGCGACCGCAACGAAACCGTCCACATGTCGTCGTCGTCGTGCCACTCGGCAGCCAGTACCTCGGTGTTCCACCGCACCCGCTCGGATACGCCGTACTTGTCCATCACCTGGGTGAAATAGTCTCGCAGCTCCCACTGTTCGGCGAAGAAATGTGTCCAGTCGTTGTTGGGTTCGAAGCTGTAGCAATAGAAATGGTTTGCCACGTCCACGCGGGCTCCGGGATAGGTGTTCTCCCACCATGTTCCGCCGGGGCCGGCGTTTTTCTCGAAGATGACAAAGGGAATGTTGGCCTGCTTCAACCGGATTCCAGCCAGAATGCCGGATTCGCCGCAGCCGATCACCACGACCGGCAGCTGGGCAGCGCGCTCGGACGGGAAGGGGGCGGGTCGGCGTGGGTCGACCCCGTCGAGGTCCATCTCTTCCAGTACCAGGGGCAGGTAGTCGTCGGGGACGTGTTCGCAGGCTGCCCAATCCATCATTTCCCGGATCAGGTCGATGCTCAGCGGCTCGGGTTCGGGGCAGCCGCGGTCACGGTACTGCGAGATCGCCGCCAGGGCTTCGGCGCGGGCGCGGACCTTGTCCTCCTCGGACATGAACCCCTGGACTTCGTTGAGGAATAGCCCCATCGGCTTGAAGTCACGAATGAAACGGGGATTGCCGGTGATGTGCACCAGCGACAGCAACAGTGTCGGGATGCTGACGTCCTCGAGCGCTGACGCGATCTCCGGGGTGGAGGTGGTGAAGGGCAGGCCGGCGTACCCGCTGCGCATCGAAGCCGCTCCTTTTCGTAGGATTCCAATTACGATACCGAGCGTTTCGTAATTGTCCGGCATTACGCTACCCCGACGCCCGGTGGCCGATCAAGGGAATCTCGCGGCGCTATGGCGCGCTCGGCGCAAGCAGTGCTCGCAGCGAGGGTAGGACGTATCGGGCACGTCGGCTCGCGCCCTCGATTTCGCGAACGCGCTACGGTGTCACTCCACGCCGGAGTGACGAGTCCACATTTCAGTTGTCCGCACGTCACCGGCAGCGCCTGGTCAGCACGGTCCATCCGATTGCACCATCCGCTGGAATGTCGGCGACGGCGGGTCAAAGTATTTTGCTCCTCCCTCATTGCCGAAGACGAAAAGCCGCCGTTGTTGTGGGCGAATGGAATGACAGTCATCGGTTCTGTCGACCGGCCACTCGCGAGAATACCCTCAACCAGACTGCCAACAAGGCCGATCCGGATTTAGAAACTGCTGAACCGACCCATTCAAGCTGGTACTTCCGAACTCCGCGTTCGATACCGAACACGATGAAAAATTCCGATACCGCGAAATCACCAAGTGATCGGTGACCGGATCGGCGAGGCCTGAAAGCGGATATGCATCTGCGGATTGAGGCAACGAATCGACCGCGCGGGCATTAGACGCTTCGGCGCAACAAATTGCGAGCACCCCGGGCACTCGATACGCTGTGCCGCGATGGACGCTGAGTACACCGTGCGCGCGGAGGCCGCGAATATGCGGAGTTTCGCGGAATCGTCGTGTGCTGCTGCGTCCGAAGGATGCTGGCCGACCGACGGCCCGAACCGGATGACGCGATGCTGCTGATGCTACCGCCGGGTTTGCCGATTTTGCGGACGCCGATCGGGCGCGTAGGTGTCGCTTGCCATATCAACGAGACGGGGTCCGCGCAGGGTTTGCGCGAGGTCGGCCATGATTGAGCCGCTCGCGGCCGATCCGGCCCCTTTGGTAGACGCGGTCGAGCGGGCGGCTGAGTTCGGGTGTTATGCCGAAAGTCTGCTTGCCGAAATGGACCAGCTGTTCGGCACGCCGGATGAGACGTGGACGACGGAAAGTGCGGCGCGCCGTCGGACAACCGCCGGCCCCGGCAGCGAGGACCGTCTCCGACACAGCGACAGCCTGAGCGAAGACGAGAAACCACATGAATTCTGCAATTCAACCGATGGCCTCGTAGTCGATGGCAACTACTATCTGCCGGGCAGTTTGCCGTCATACGACGAGCTGGTGGAATTGACAAAGACGGATCCCGATACGGCCTACTATTGGTCGGGGCTTGATGTGCGCGGAGTGAGTGTCGGCCCGGACGGTTCGAGAATCGCCGAACAGCTGGCGAGTGGGGCGAACGGCACCACACTCAAAATGCTGCTGGAACGAAATGGGATGCAGCCAATTCCGGGATGGAATAAATGTGACCCGGAACTGGTCCGGTTTTGGCACGACGCGGCCAGGGCATACGCCGACAACTGCAGTGGGACAGTCACCGCAGTGGTGGGATGTGATGTGCGCCCCGACAACATCTGGCAGACGGTCGAGGTCCCCCGACTGACAGATAATCGCAACGTAGCAAGGATCGTTCAGATCGACCCGGACTCTCGTCTGACAACCGTGATATTCGAACGGTACATCGAGGAGTGTTCATGGCGGGGCCAGGCGGACGTTGTCGAACCAGGCCGGGCGATCCACTTCGTCGAAACACCATCCGCACAACAATGACGGGGAACTTTGGCGCATCTCGCGCAGGCTCGCATGGCTGAGGTGGCGCCGCGAAGAAGAGCGCGGGTGGCGGCCGGGGGTGAGTGGGTGCTCGGCGGTGTGGGTGGAGTGGTGGCGTGACGGTTTTGTTGGGTCAATCCTCCGGGGGTTCGTGCCAATGGGCGATCCTATGTTGGCGCGCAAAAACTTTGGGGTCCGTGGGTGTATTCGTCGATGCCGATGGAGCATTTGGGGTTGATGTCGATCAAGGCTTACGCCAAGGCGCGTGGGCTTGAGGTCGTGACGGTCAATGGTTTGGTGGCCGGGCATGAGGGTGTGGAGCAGACGTGGCAGGCGATGCTGGCTGCGGTGGCGGTCTCGGGTGTGCCGCGGTTGGTGGGGTTTTCGTGTATCGACACCTTTGCGGAGGTGTTGTGGTTGGCGCGGCGGGCGCGGCAGTGCTGGGAGGGTGTGCAGATCGCGTTGGGCAATGTGATCGCCACGCTGAACTATGAGCGCATTTTGGGTGAGTATGACTGTTTTGATTTCGTGGTGGTCGGCGATGGCGAGGTGGCGTTTACCGAGTTGGCGTTGGCGGTGGTCAATGGTGCTGGGGTAGAAGATGTGCCGGGGCTGGCGCGCCGGGATGAATCAGGTCGGATCGTGTGCTCGCCGTCGGGGTTGGTTGATCTCGACGAGTTGGCGTGGCCGGCGCGTGAGGAGTTGCCGAGGGTGCTTGGCGATGGTTTTGCGGCGTCGGTGTTTACCAGTCGGGGTTGTCCGTATCGGTGCACGTTTTGTGGGACCGGGGCGGTGTCGGCGATGTTGGGCCGCGCTAGTCCCTGAGTAAGCGTGTCGGCTGGGGAGGATAGGGCAAAGGCCTTACCCTGGCTGGGTTTGCGACTTCAACGCAGCCCAGCGGGAAAGGCCTTTGTGGTGAAGAAGATATCGCATGAGCAGAGTCGGC
>NZ_UPHQ01000015.1 GCF_900566055.1 Mycobacterium innocens | reverse complement strand
GCAGGCGGGACGGGGACCGCCGCAGGCGGGTCCGGCGGGTCCGGCGGCGACGGCGGCCGCGGCGGCCTGATCTTCGGTGTCGGCGGTGACGGCGGCGCCGGCGGGGAAGGCAGCCTTACCAACTCAATGTTCTTCATCAGCGGAGGCGACGGCGGCAACGGCGGCGACGCCGGCCTATTCGGCATCGGCGGAGTCGGCGGCATCGGTGGGCTTGGCTTCGTCGACACAACCGGTGCCACCGCCACGGGCGGCGCCGGCGGAATCGGCGGGAGCGGCGGCACCCTGTTCGGCATCGGCGGGGCCGGCGGCACCGGTGGTGCCGCCTTCGCCGACACTGCCGGCGGTGGCAACGCCAATGGCGGTACCGGCGGCGCCGGCGGGAACGCCGGGAGGCTGTTCGGTAACGGCGGGGCCGGCGGCACCGGCGGGGCCGGCTTCGACAGCTTCGGCGCCACCGGCGAGGGCGGTAACGGCGGCAACGGCGGCCAGGCCGCGCTGATCGGCAACGGCGGCAGCGGCGGCAATGTCGGGGTCCCCGGACCGAACGGCGTCGGCATCGGCACTGGCGGTAACGGCGGCAATGCGCAGCTGATCGGCAACGGCGGTAACGGCGGCAATGCCGCGACACTGTTCTCCGGCACTCCCGGTAATCCCGGCTCCGGCGGGCTGCTGTTTGGTCAGCCCGGGAACGTAGGGCTCTAAACCTGATAGCCCGACCGGCTGCGGGGGCTGGCCGCGGCTGAGGATATTTCGCCACGGCCCGCTCTGGGCGCCAGCCAGATTCTGGCCACCCAAGGCACTGAATCATGTTGGCAGGCAATTGGTCTGGGCATGATAGTGGCTGCGACGGTCCCGCCATCTCGCGGCCACCATGGAACCGCGCGGCAATTTTCCGGCAGTAACCGTCGGTTGTTGTGCCGGGGGTGTTGTGCGCGGCCGGGCCGGGCTGCGAAACGCTGACGAAAGCCGGGGCCTGCTGCCGGACAAACAGAGGTCGAAATGCCCTAACAGCCACAACCAACTGCGCGCGACGCTGTTGTCTTCCGCCACGTGCTGGCGATGACCGGGTAGGAGGACAGCGATGTTGTATGTGGTGGTGGCACCGGAGATCGTGGTGGCGGCGGCGACAGATCTGACGAATATCGGTTCGGCGCTCAGCGAGGCCAGCGCCGTCGCGGCAGCCCCGACGACAGCGATACTGGCGGCCGGTGCCGACGAGGTGTCGGCGGCTATCGCCGCGTTGTTTGGGGCGCACGCGCAGGTCTTTCAAGTGCTGAGCGCCCAGGCGGAGGTGTTCCACACCCAGTTCGTGAACGCCTTGACCGTGGGCTCGGGCGCGTATGCCAGTGCCGAGGCCGCCAGCGCGTCGCCGCTGCAGTCGCTCCTGGACCTGCTGAACGCACCCACCCAGGCGGTGTTCGGGCGCCCGCTGATCGGCAACGGCGCCAACGGCGCCCCGGGAACCGGGGCAACCGGCGGAGACGGCGGGGTCCTGTTCGGTAACGGCGGGGCCGGCGGGTCCGGCGGCGCCAACCAGGCCGGCGGCAACGGCGGAGCCGGTGGAGTCCTGTTCGGCACCGGCGGCGCTGGCGGGCCCTCAACGGTCGCCGACGGCGGACCCGGCGGACCCGGCGGGTCCGCCGTCGGCGACCGTTG
>NZ_UPHQ01000199.1 GCF_900566055.1 Mycobacterium innocens | reverse complement strand
CATGAGCCCGACCCAACAGCGACTCGCCGACCTGTTCGCAATCCACCAATACGCACCCACCCGCTGACCAACAGCGCCCAACACCGCGAGTTGGGTAATACACCAGCCCTGCCCAAAAACACAACCCCACCAGGGCAAATCAGGCCGTCGATCAACGAAGGCCGGAAACTCCCGCTAGGACTGGCGCGAATCCGGCGCACCGGCGAACGAGGCCGTGATGTCGCGATCGTAGGAACGTTGGCCTCGTATGCAGTTATCACAGTGACCGTGATCGCCTTGGCCGTGTGGGCCACCCGCACCGACCCCAGTCCGATGCGGATCGCCACACCCACCAGCACAACAGTGCGTACCACCACGACACCGGCGGCACCACCAACGGTGGCACCGGCGGGTCTGACCGGGTTGGTGTTGAGCCTTGAGGACGTCAAAAACAGTACGGGCAACCAGAATCTGATCGCGGATCCGCCCGCATTCCAACCCGAAGAGCCCGTATCAGTGCCCGACCGCCCCGAGTGTCTCGCGACGTTCGGGGGTGGCGCACGGAGTGCCTACGATATGCAGGCCGTCGTTGGTTACTACGGGTCATCGATGAAGGACGACCGCGATCTACGGACCCTGACGCAGGCCGGGCAAGTGTTACTGGCATTTGAGGACGCAGCCGCAGCACAAAGGCAACTGGCGGCTCTGCTGTCGATTTGGCGCCAATGCGGCGGCTCGACCCTGACTCTGAGCCCCCATCCCGGCACCAAGCAAAAGCCCACCACCGTGTCGATCAGTGTTCCCGCAGACGCCGGTAACGGCATCACCTCCATCGTGCTGACCGCGCAGGGACCGTTGCTGCGCCCGCGCACTGATCACACTATTGCCGTCAAGAACAACGTCCTCGCCGAGGTCGACGTCCTAATGATCAACACCGACCGCGGCCGGCAAGCCGCCGTCGACATCACCCGCGACATTCTCGACAAGATCCCCGGCTGAGCGCATGGCGAACGAGGTTGGCCACAATCCTGTTGGACCCATTCCCGTTGGCAGCGGTTCGTTGCGCCGACCATCGGTGCCGCGACGCAGGTCAACGATGACGTAAACACCCGAGCGACATTGGCCGCAGCATCCGCATGCGGGTTCGCCCGCGGGTACCGGTCAGCAGGGCCTTGACCGCGCCGTGGTCGGGATGACACTGTCGTGGCCGGGGCCGATGTCGCCGCAACCCGATCGCCTTGGCGACCACTACCTCGTAAGCACTCAACGCCGCGAGGATGTCGTCTGCGCCGCCGGCCGCGACACCCGAAATCCTTGTGCGGCTTTGGCTTTATTTGAGGACCGCTCAACCAGTCGCCGCTTCGGGCAAGCCGCCGACCGCGCGTTGCTGCACGGGTTGGCCCTTGCGCAGCGTCGCCAGCAGCTCGCGGTAGGGGCCGACGAGATAGACGGTGTCGCCGGCCCGCAGCCGGGCCTCCCGGCGCGGATGTAGCGTGACCGGCTCGTCGACCCTGGTGATCGCGATGACTCGGGTGTCGGTCGACAACTCGTACATCGGCAGCCCGTCGAGTTCGCTGCCGGCGCCCACCTGCATTCCGCCCACCATGAAGGAGTTTTGCCCCACCGAAAAGGTGCCCAGCACCTGCAGGCCCATCGCGGCGCCGATGAACCACGGTGCCGCCAATTCCACGGTCGAGCGCACACTTTCGAAGCCGAACCGCTGGGCCACCGCGCTGCCCAGCGTGCGGTCGTATACGCGCAGCACGAGCGGAACGCTGCGTCCTTTGGCCTTGAGGCCGCCCAGCATTTCCCGCAGCACGATCCCGGCTTCGACGTTGACCATGTCGTCCTGGGTGAGCACCGCCACCGCGCGGGCGTGAGCGACGCAGGCCGATTCCAGTGTCTGCGGCAACGTCGCGTCACCAAAGATGACCGGCACGTCCAGCTCGGCCGCCGATGACAGGTATCGGCTGTTTTCGTCGAGCTCGATGACCGCGACGTCGTACCCGGCGGCGGTCAAGTCCCTGACCACCCGGATGCCGAACGAGCCGAGCCCGACGACAATGACGTGGTTGCGCAGATGGCGTACCCGCATCCGCCCGGCCGAACGAGTGAATCGGCGCGACAACAGCAGGTCGGCGAGGAACGCGACCAGAATTGCGGTAAGGGTCACGCCGGCGAACATCAACGAGATGCTGAACACCCGCAGCCACGTGGGCTGGTGGGCGAAGCTGAAGTCGCCGTAGCCCACGGTGGCGATCGTCTCGGTGCTGAAGTACAGCGCGTCCAGCCACGTCATCCCCGGTGGGCGCAGGTAGGCAAAGCGCAACAAGATCGTCGATCCGATGAGCAGGACCGCCATCGCGGCCAAAGCCCGATAGAACATCGGGTTCACGTCGTTACGGAAAGCGCGTACCGCGTCGGACAGCTGGCGAAGCCACAGCAGGCGGAAACGCGTCGCTGTGGGCCGGGGGACCTTGATGCCGCGGACGGCCAGCTCGTCCGCGGTACCGATCATCGCGGTCTGGTCGCCGGCGTGGACGCGCAGATCGCGGCCCGGACAGGCGACCAGCTCGCCGGGGTTGGGAGAGTCCTTGCCGCGGACCACGGCCACCGGCGCAAGGTCGCCGTAGATTTCCCGCAGGGTCGCCTCCCGCGGTGCCTCGGCCCGCCAGACGACGAACTTCATGCCGGCCACCTCGAACGGGTGAGCGGTGCGCGCCAAACAGGCCTCGACGACCGACGGTGCCGCCAGATCAGCGACGTCGAGGATCGCGCCGGGCTCGTTGGCGGCAGTCATCGCTTCGCGCAGGACGTCGTTGGCCAGCCTCGCCACCACCCGCACGTGCGGGTCGGCTTTCCTTGCCAGCAGCGCGATTTCGAGATTTCGCGCGTCGTCGTCGCCGGCGCAGATGACGGCGATCGCCTGCGAGAGCTCGGCATCTTTGAGCTCGTCGGCGGCGAGCTTGACAATGTGGACGCCGGCGCTGTTCAGCTCCTCGACAATCGTGTTCGCCAGCGCGTCGTCACCGCTGACGATGATGTGCCGGTGCGCTCTCACCGATACCGCCGTGGCACCGGGTCGTCTGGCATTTTCAACCCCTCCGCTGGCTGCTATCGCTATCTACGGCTATCTGGCACCGTAACGGTTTGCCGGCCGAACATGTGTCGTAACCCGGCGGGCAGTCGGGTGGATACTCGGGCCATGCCTACAGCCCGGCGCGGTCACGAAAGTATCGACATTGCCGCGCCTCCCGATCTGGTGTACGACCTCATTGCCGACGTCACCCGGATGGGGGATTGGAGCCCGGAGTGCTATCGGTGCGAGTGGCTCGACGGGGTTTCCACTGCGGCCCCGGCTGCGCGGTTCCGCGGGTACAACCGGCTGGGTCTGATGCGCTGGGAAAGGACTGCGGTGGTGGGCACGGCCGAGAGGGGTCGCGAATTCAGCTTTACCACCGTCAACGACGGTGCCGGCCGTGAAGAAACACGCTGGCGCTACACCATGGAGCCGACACCGTCGGGAACACTGCTCACCGAATCTTTCGAGTTTCTCTGGTGTTCGATGGTCAACAGGTTGGCCGAAGCGGCTATTCCGCGGGGGCGGCAAATGGACCGCGGCATTCAGGAAACACTGCGGCGCATCAAGAAAGCGGCCGAAATCGCGGCCTGACGGCGACTATTTCAGATGTCGCGATACGGCACGCTGGACCGGACGACGTCGGCCTTGGGGTACCTACGCCGCAGGTAACGGTACAGTGACAGCGTTTTGGCGTCGCAGTGTTCGCTCGGCCCCACCAGCACCCCCTTGATTGCGCTTCGGTCGAATTCGAACCTGACTCGGGGTATCAGCCCGATGCGGGACGTGGAATAGAACGTTTCGGACGTATGGGATATCAGCCGCTGTTCTGCTTCGCCGAGGAACTTCTTGTGTTTCATCGAAGCCGCCAACGGAATTATTCGCCTGACCAGGCGCTGTTGGGCCGGATGAATGCCGGAAACGGTGTCGTCGCCCACGGCGTGGATCAATTCGTCGATATGGTCGTCGAGCAATCGAGTCACTTGTTCGGACTGTCGATCGGGCAGATATTCCACCGGATGCAACTCCGGAATCGGTACGGGTTCTGCGATCGGTAGTTCGGTGGGGAGCGTCGCTTGCTGGACGGTTTCCCTCAGTATCTGGCTGTCGAACTGGATCGCGTAGCCGCCGTTGGCGTATCCGCGCCACTGGGATAGGTCGTCTGCGGACATGGAAAAGCAGGCGACAAACGGTCCGAAATCGTCTTCGATGAGCTCTTGGGCGCGCAGCATATTCCTACAGACGCTCAGAATCGCGGACGATCGCAATTCAGGTTCCGCTTGTCCGGACGCTTTAATGTGCTCCCCGTACCGAGCAATCATCGCGCAGATGGCTTCCACGCCGTAGGAGAATTCCTGGGAGTCGTTCAGGTACGCGACATGAGTTCCCCAGATTTGTCCCGAGTCGAGAATTCCCTTGAGGCCCTTGATGTCTGTGTAGTGGTAGACGCTGCCGTCGCGCTCATGCACCGGCCGATCGGTTACGTGTTCTGCTGAGTGACCCGCAGCGGCGTCATCGGACACGTCGCCTAGTGAAGCACGTGGCGTCGGCGAGCTCAGCGAAACCGGCACACGCGACCGCCTGCGGCGCTCCCAGCGCGACGGTCGTGATACTGGCCGGGTGCCCTTCATCGAATCCGTCGCGTCCCGCGAGATCTATCGCAATCGCTGGATGGTGCTCCGCGAAGACGACATCCGCCGCCCCGATGGCAGCCCCGGGATATACGGCGTGGTGGACAAGCCGACCTACGCGCTCGTGATGCCGTATGACGGGCGCCGATTCCGGCTGGTCGAGCAATTCCGGTATCCCGTCGGCGCCCGACGCTGGGAGTTTCCGCAGGGCACCGCGCCCGATTTGGCCGATCTGGAGCCCGCCGAGCTGGCCGCGCGTGAGCTGCGCGAGGAGACCGGATTGTGTGCGGCGTCGTTCGAGTTGCTCGGCCGGCTCGACACCGCTCCGGGAATGACGAGTCAGCGTGGGTGGGTATATCTGGCCACCGACATCACCGAGGGAGAATCCGATCCTGAGCACGAGGAGCAGGACATGCGCAGCGCCTGGTTCCCGCGTGGCGATGTCGAGGAGATGATCCGCTCCGGAGTGATCGTCGACTCACAGTCGATCGCGGCCTACGGGCTGTTCCTCGTGCTCGGCCGATGACGCGGATTGCCTTGTGTTGCTCACCGTTTCGTCGTTTGTGGTGCCGAACGCGATCGTGTCCGCGCTGAGACCTGATTGCGTCGTCGAACCCGCACCATCTACCCAACGCGTCCGATTTCCAGGTGGGAAGCCCGTGTCGCTGGGATGTTCGCTGCCGCCGTGATCGTGCTATGCGGCAGCGTCGCGGTCCCGGTGCACGCGGCGACGCCATCGTGGAACGGGAAATACTCGCTGGTGCGTTACGCCGCCGACAAGACCGGCACCAGCATGGCTGCCGGCCAGGCCGAACCCACGTTCAGCGCGGACTACGTCTTCACGACGACGTGTTCGGCTGCCCAGTGCGTTGCCACTGCCACCAACGGACCTACGCCGAAGAACCCGACGTTGCCCCAGCCTTCTCATTACGCCTGGGATGGAACCAGGTGGGTGGAGCACTTCGACTTTCAGTGGGACTGCTACCTGGGAGAGGGGGTCGCCAAAGTGTGGGCACCCGCGCGGTCGTGGGCTTTCTACGCGCCCCAGGCAGACGGGTCGCTGCGCGGCACCTGGCATACCGACATTGCCAGCGGCCCGTGCCGCGGCAGCGTCGAAATGCCGGTGGCGGCGTTTCCTGCTCGACCTCAATAGAATGGGGCGGTTGCGACACGACCGAGGTACTGGCCGATAGCCTGATCGCATGACGGTGGGCGAGTCCGTTGCGCAGTCGCTGCAACAGTGGGATCGAAAACTGTGGGACGTGGCCATGCTGCACGCATGCAACGCCGTCGACGGCACCGCCCGAAAACGCTATCCGGCGTTGGGAGTCGGCACCCGCTTCCGGAGAGTCATCCGGGATTCGCTCGACATCTTCGGTGTGATGGCGACCCCCGGCGTCAACCTGGAAGAAACGCGTTTTCCGGTGGCGGTGCGATCCGATCTGCCGGACAAGCGCCCCGACATTGCGGACGTTTTGTTCGGGATTCACCGGTGGCTGCACGGTCACGTCGACGAAAGCACGGTTGGCTTCGAAGTGACCCCGTACGTGAACGCCGGTGCGGTACTGCGTTCTGCCAATGACGGCAAGATCCAGCTGACCAAGTTCGCGATCCTGGGAATGCTGGCCGTGGCCGTGTTTGCGCCGGAGAATAAGGGCGAGTCCATCCCGTCCGATTACCAGCTGAGCTGGTTTGACCATGTGTTCTACATCAGTGTCTGGTGGGGTTGGCAAGACCACTTCCGCGAAATCGTCAACGTCGACCCGTCGTCGCTGGTCAGGCTCAACTTCGGCGATTTATGGGATAGGTGGACACCGGTGTCGGCGAGCCCGGCGTAATCGAGGGTCTGTTAAACCGGCCCACCTTTGTCGGCGGCCCTGATTGTCGATGCTGCCGCCTGCGCCGCAGCTACCTGGCCGAACACCGATGACGGCGGCGCCAAGGTCCCGGGTTTCTCGGCGACCTCGGTCGCCCGTGCAGCGGCACTGACAACCATGGCCTGGTCCGATTCCTCCGCGAGCTCGCGGTGGGCAGTGCGGACCACCAAGGCGATCTGGGTCTGCACTGCCGCGCGGCGCGATGGGTCGACGCAGTTTTGGGCGACGGCACTCAGCAACTGCAGCAGCGCAGCCAGCACCAGCGGTTCCCGCGAACCGTAGCGGCGTATTTGTGCACATCCGACATGCAGGTAGGCGGCAAAGCCGGGGTACGGCAGCCAGACAAGGAGCTCCCCGCTGCCGTCGCGGCGTACGTCATTGGGAAGCGCGCGTGATGCCAGTACCGATTCGACCGCCGAAAGATGGTGCACGACTTGTATCGCCGTATAGGGGTCATTGACCGCGGGCGATAGCGCCCGCAGCGCGATATCGACCAGCTGCCGCAGTCCGAACCGGACGTCCTGCTGCAGGGTGCGCTCGAACCCGATGTGCACAAAACGCAAACAGTGTTGCGTAAAGTCCGATGCCGGTGGGCCCGGCTTGGTGCTCCGGCACCAGCACCAGCCGAGCAAGCCCCCGGCGGTGACGTAATCGCCGACAAAGGCAACCAGTTCCACGGTGTGCCCGCTGGCTGCTGCTGATTCGGCGATCTCGTCGATGTCGACGGTTTGGAGATAGCCCGACTGCGGGGCTAACAGCGGCGCCGCCCCGGCCGGCGGCTTAGGTGGCGTTTCCAGTTGCCGATCCGGCGTATCCGAATTCGGATACATCTCATCGATCAGCGCCAGCGTGCGCAGTCGCACCTTCTCCATGATCGTGTCGATCTGGATCGAGTGCATAAGGTGGTGCAGGAAATAGATCAGCGCGGCGAAGCTGACGAATGCCAGCGCGAGGGAACCGCTGACCGCAACCTTCGGTACAAACGCGCCCCCGCTGGCATGCTCTCCGACGGTGTGCAGCCCGCCGGTGCTGTAGGCGAAGGTGCAGGCGAAGATCGCCAACACCACCTGGTTGGACACATCGCGCAGGAAGGTCCGCAGTAACCGGACCGAGAATTGGCTGGAAGCGATCTGCAGGGACAGGACCGTCAGCGAGAAGACGATGCCGATGGTGGTGATCATCGTGGCCGACACCACGATCAGCACCCCGCGAGCGTCGCCGGCGGTGCCCTGAAACATCACCTTGTCGATCAGCGAGCCGGGTTTCACCGGTATCAGCGATAAAACAGCTCCAGCCGCGAGACCAAGCACAATACCCAGTGTCGGGAGCACCCAGACGGCGCCCTGCAGGTAATCCCGGATGACGCTGCGTCGGCTGAGCAGGCTCTTTGCGGTCACCGATTAAGCATGCACCGCCTACAGGCGGTGGAACGAGAGTTTGCCTACCGTTGTGCCGGATGCGGGTCGGCGGTTGCCGCCGCAATCACTCGGCCTGTCGGTGATTCGATCGAAGGTGGGTAGCGCGGCGGACCCCGGGTTTTAACCCTGGGGGTGAGCGCGTCAAGTTCGCGCTTGTGGTGCCCGCTGCCCCGCGTGGTCCGGCGTGTTGGCGTCATTAGATAGGTATCATCTGTCTAATATTGTCGGTGGTGGGTGTTACGTTGCGGACGAACGCGGATATCGCGTTCCAGTGCGCGTATCACGTGGTGTGGTGTGTGTCCGAAGCTGGGATTCCCCTCGTAGCGTGGAGACGTCGCTATTGAGGAGGCGGCGATGGCAGCAAACAGGCGGAAGTTCGATGAGGACTTCAAGGCTGGCGCGGTGCGGATCGTGCGAGAGACCGGCAAGTCGATC
>NZ_UPHQ01000263.1 GCF_900566055.1 Mycobacterium innocens | reverse complement strand
TCTACGCCCGCGTCGCCCAGCGCCTCCTCGCCCTTGCCGCTGTGATCTGGCACAACTGGAAGATCAACAGCCCAGTCAAGAGGTCACTGATCGCCTACGACCACTGACCAAGGTTGGGAATTACTCATCTAGTCCCAAGAGCCTCCGCCTCGATCCGCCGGCTGCGGCTACGCGTGGCACGGAAGTCGCGCGACTATGCCGTTAACCATGAGGGCTCGGTGCGCGGCGACCCGATCGGATCAATCGCTATTCCGTTCCTCGCTTGCCTCGCAGCCTCGTTCGGGCAGTTGGGGACCTGTTGACCGCGCGAGGATGCTGCGAGGACAACGGTGTTGGCAACCTCGCGCGAGGCCTCGTCATTCTCGTTCCTCGCGGGTTCCTCGCTCCTGTTGTCAGTGATTACCCCCACGGACGAGGCACGCGAGGCTTGCGAGGACACATCGCATATACCGTCTTCACCACGAGGCGGTGCGATGCTCCACAACAGAACATTTCGGTGGTTGCGGGCACCGTCATCGTCGATCTGCCAACCCAAGCCTCGGAGCGCCGGTCCGTGTCGGCGCAGGATCGTAGTGACGTCTCGACCGTTCCGAGGCCAGTCTTTCGGGCGGCGCCACTTGTCGTCCGTGGGGGTGAGGATTGACAGAATATCGGCGCCCGACTTTCCCGCCGTTGCGGTGGACAATTGGGTTCGAAGACGTTCGATGAAGGGGTCTGACGACAGGCCATCCTCGACAATTGGTCACCTCGCGAGAGGTACCGTCCCAATCCTTCCGTACCAAGTTCGGCGTCGACCGCTGCCAGTACTCGCGCGTAGTCGGCCATGCGTGGAGCGTCGCGAACGCTGATGGTTTCCAGCCGCTTATGTACGGATGCGGCTAAGTCGCGCAGCCCGCCCCACACCGTTGGCAAGACCTGGCGCCATTCTTCGAGAATCTGAGATTCAGCGCGCCGATGCTTGCGGTCGATGCGCTTAAGGTCGACAACCGCCAGGCGCTCTGCAAGGTCAGGGCGTACAGCACCGACGTCGATTCCATTGAGGATCACGCACCTCCGGAAGCGCAGCACCGCCAACCCGGCATCGGTGTACAGCGCGCGCTTCACACTGCCATCGCCGGTGGCTGCTCGGCACAACGAGTCCGAAAGCCAGGGAGGTATCCCAGACATGTTGTCCAACGCGACCACCCACGAGCCCGACGCCGCGGTCACCCACGAGTCGGGGTCACGAGGTGCTTGCCGCAACGGAACCGGAGAAGGGTCGATCAAATCAACAAGCATCCGCGTCGTTGTGCTCTTCGCGCTGCCCTGTTCGGCGAACAGCGCGAGCACTGGATGAGGCACATCGCACTGCACCAGCGCAGCTACGAGCACTGCCAGTAAAACAGGGCGGTCTTCGTCGGCGACGTTGACGAAGTCCCATAGTCGGAACAGGTCCCCGCCCCGTGGGGGAAGGGGAGTCTGGCCTGTGAGCTTTGTGCGCGTAAAGCGAAGTGGCGCAGTGTCTGTCACCGACCAGGCGCCGTTAGCGATTCTGATGACCTGCCCTTCGGGCCGGCCCGTATCGATGAAGACCGCACCGTCTTGGTCGCCAATCCGTAGGCACAGACGTTCCGGCGTCCGGGTTGCGGCTATGCCCTCCAAGATGAGCGTGGAATCAGTGAGTGCTTGGCCGCCGGCAGCGGTGCCGGTCTCTGCGAAGTAGCGCGCTGCCAGATCGGCGCGCAGTCCGGTTCGTCCACCCCTCAGCAGCATCGCTATGTGCGGTTGTGCCTTCGAGGCGCCGAACGGCTCGCCTTCATCTGTCGAGCCCAGAATGTAGCGTTCTTGAGCCATTTCAACCAGCCGCGCCGCGACAGACTTTCGCTCACGGCGGTCCGATCCGTCAGAGAGTAGTGGTGTGCCGGAGTGCTCGACCGGGATCAGGTCTGTGAGGGAGTGGCCACTTGCGTAATGGTCCGAGAAGTCCTTGCCCGCAGCGGTTTCGACAATATGGACGCTGGAGGCGACACCTCGGAGCAGGTCGGCAACATCACCGGCATGGCGGCGCCCAGGCGAGTCTTTGTCTGCGACGACTATGACGCGCTTTCCTGACAGCGGAGCCCAGTCGAATTTATGGGCGTTTCCAGCGCCCATCGCTGAGCACACCGCGGTGCCACCCGCTGCCTCCACCGCGAGAACGTCTTTCTCGCCCTCCACGACGTAGACGGTGGACGCACCTATCACGGTATCGGCGTGGAAAAGGCTGCGGCCCCCGGTGTTGCCGGACTGCTTGAACGTCTTGGTCGGAGTGCGGTGAACGCGACGATTGTCTGGATACACATAAGCCGCGCCGCACGGGTTGTCGAACAGGTCTGCCATTGTCAAGCCGAGTTCCCCTACCACCGAGGCGGTCTCGCATCCTGCGAAGCAGTGAACCAGGATCTGGCCTTCGATGCGGGTGATGCTCAGTGATGGTCGGTTATCGTCGTGCGCGGGGCACTGCGCAACCGCCCGGCCATCACGATCCCGAACCTGTCGTCCCGCACGTTGGAGCGCAACGACAAAACGGTCGAATGCGCTTGATTCCCAACGAATTTTCCGTTGAGGCCCGAGTCTCGGCTGATCAGTTGAAGTCACTGACGGAACTCCCGCTAGTTGTGGTAGGGCCGCAAAGTTAGTGAACTCGGCTGAACCGAGGCCACTCCGTGAGTCACGCTGCGTCCCCACCGCCTCTACGCGTTGCAGCCTCCCGCTCGGCAATCCACCGCACTACTTCGCCGTGCCGGTACACCACGCGCCGACCCAGCGTGAAGCTTGCTGGCCCGATGTTGGCGTGGCGCCAGTAGCGGAGTGTTCCTAGCGGCACTCCGATCATCTCCGAAACGTCTTTGGCCCCTATCAGCTCCACTCGATGCACCTTTCGCATGGCGATGTGTTTTCAGCACCATCAACATGACACACCCTTCCCGTGGTGCTCGTCAAGCACTATGATGTGATTTGTGCAGTTTGTTGATGCGGGCGAAGCTGACGATGAGTTTGCGCAGATTTTTGGGAACAACCTCCGGCGCGCAAGGGAGTCAAGGGGCTGGAGTCAACGCCGTCTAGCCGGGGAAATTAATCGGCTGGGTCTGAAACTGGATCCGTCGGCGATCACACGGATAGAGCGCGGCAGTCGTGAGGTCAAGCTCCGGGAAGCGAATGTCATTGCCCGCAGCCTTCGGATGTTCCTAGACGACCTCATTGATCCGCCGGACGTCGAGCCGATGGTCAAGTTCGAGCGGGTGTATCTCGCGGCCATGGGGCATTTGGATTCCGGAAGGACGCAGCTTGCTGAGATGGCAGAGAGCTTGTTGAAGGCGGCGAGGATATTTGACGAATGCCCAAGCCTTGGAAAGGAACTCGATTTTGACAGTGAACTCGACCATCCGATGGACGGTGCTGCCTTTTTGCGGCGTCAAGCGCGCATATTCCCCTTAGATGACGAGCCCGAAATGACCTTGTCGGTCGACATGGAGACACTGGATCTGCTGCGACAGATCGTGGTTGCTGCGGTACATAATGTGGTTGCGAAGAACGAGACAAGTGATGCAGACACGGCGTCGTCGCGCGGGAGTTGAGGACCGCTGGCGCCGCGCGGATGGCAGTCCCACTGCTCGTGCCGGTAAGGGTCGGCGCTGGTTGGCCCGCTATGTCGATGACCAAGGCCACGAGAACACCCGATCATTCGAGCGCAGGCTCGAAGCTCAGGCGTGGCTCGACGAGATCACGGCCGCCCAGGTCACGGGTACCTACGTCGCCCCGAAGGCCGGTCGTATCACAGTCGCCGAGCTGCACGCCAAATGGCTCGGTACGCAGGGACATTTGAAGCAGACCACTGTTGCAACAAGGTCGTTTGCGTGGTCGGGTTATGTCGAAGATAGGTGGGCTAGGGTGGCGGCGGCTGACGTCCACACGTCGGACGTAAAGGCCTGGGTGCAGGAGCTTGGTGCGGGCGGCGCCGGGCCACCGACGATCGAAAATGCGCTGAGCGTGCTGCGGCAAATTCTGGAAATGGCGGTCGACGATCGGCGAATCCCCCGTAACCCATGCTCAGGGGTGAAATCACCCAGGCGTCAGCACCGAGCACGCGGGTACCTGACTCACGAGCAGGTCGAGATGCTGGCCGCGGAAGTCAATCAATACGCGACGCTGGTTCGCTTCCTCGCCTACACGGGGTTGCGCTGGGGTGAGATGGCTGCGCTTCGGGTCGAGTCGTTCGACATGCTTCGGCGTCGGTTGCACATTCGCCAGGCGGTCGCGGAAGTCGGAGGCCGCGTGATTTGGTCCACCCCGAAGTCACACGAACGCCGCTCAGTCCCGTTTCCGGCGTTCCTCGCCGACGAGCTGGCGGCACTCATGGTTGGCAATCAGCGCGAGTGCCTCGTGTTCACGGCGCCAGCCGGCGGCGTGCTGCGGGTGTCGACGTGGCGCCCGCGTGTGTTCAATCCGGCGGTCAAGCGACTCGCGAAGAAGGTCACCAGTTTTCCGACAGTCACGCCCCACGACCTCCGCCATACCGCAGCTTCATTGGCAATCAGCGCCGGGGCCAACGTGAAGGCCGTGCAGACGATGCTCGGGCACGCTTCAGCGGTGCTCACGCTCGACACCTACGCTGACCTGTTTCCGGACGATTTAGAACAAGTGTCCGCAGCTCTCGACGAGGCCCGAATGCGAGCTCTGAAATCTACTGCGGACCAGCTGCGGACTGGGACGGAAGAAGGCCCCGACCAGAACGACCGGTCAGGGCCTCTCACCTGCGACAAACTGAGTCGGGGTGGCGGGATTCGAACCCACGGCCTCTTCGTCCCGAACGAAGCGCGCTACCAAGCTGCGCCACACCCCGCTTGAAGCCACGACAGCCTATCGCACCCGCCCGTCGACTCGCCAAACCGCCGGCTCAGAGTCCCAGGTGCAGGAGCGTTCGAACTCGACCAAGGCCCGGGCCGGACCGCTCGGATCGAGCCCCTGCGCACCGACCCAGTCGTCGTCGAAGTAGGTGTCGGCGTAGCGGTCGCCGCTGTCGGCGAGCAAGGTGACCACCGAGCCGCTGCGGCCGTCGGCGACCATCTCGGCGAGCAAGCCGAACGCTCCCCACAGGTTGGTGCCCGTGGACGGCCCCACCCGGCGTCGCAGCACGGTACTGACATGGCGGGCGGCCGCGATCGACGCGGCGTCGGGAACCGACACCATCCGGTCGACCACGCTGGGCAGAAACGACGGCTCGACCCGCGGCCGGCCGATGCCCTCGATCCGCGACGACGCGGACATGACGACGTCGGACCGACCTTCGGCGTATGCGGGGAAGAACGCCGAATTCTCCGGGTCCACGACACACAACCGGGTCGCGTGCCGCCGATAGCGGATGTAGCGCCCGATCGTCGCGCAGGTCCCGCCGGTTCCGGCACCGACCACGATCCAGTCCGGGACGGGGTGCCTCTCCTCGAGCATCTGTGCGTAGATCGACTCGGCGATGTTGTTGTTGCCGCGCCAGTCGGTGGCGCGCTCGGCATTGGTGAACTGGTCCAGGTAATGACCGCCGGTTTCGGCTGCGACGCGTTCCGCCTCGGCGTAGACCTGACTGGAATTCTCCACGAAATGGCAACGGCCGCCCTGTGATTCGATGAGCGCCACCTTGGCGGCGCTGGTCGCTGCCGGCATCACCGCGACGAACGGCAGGCCCAGCAGGGACGCGAAGTAGGCCTCCGACACCGCTGTCGAACCCGACGACGCCTCGACCACCGTCGTGTTCTCCCCGATCCAGCCGTTGCACAGCGCATACAGGAACAACGACCGCGCCAGCCGGTGTTTGAGGCTGCCGGTGATGTGGGTTGTCTCGTCCTTCAGGTACAGCGCGACGTCAGCGTCGGCGCACCAGGCCGACGGCAGGGGATAGCGCAGCAGGTGGGTGTCGGCGCTGCGCCGGGCGTCCGCCTCGATGAGCCGGATCGCATTGTCTGTCCAGTCGCGGGACAGGCTGCGGACGGCGATGCGGGTCGTGTCGTTCAACGCACCGAGACGCTGGGCTGCGAACTGCCCAGGTTCCTGTTCGAGTCCCGGCCGCCCATGGGGCTGGCGATCAACGTCAACAGGGTCGCTTCGGGCCGGCAGCAGAACCGCGCCGGCGCAAACGGTGAAGTCCCGATGCCGGCGGAGACATGCAGCCGCATATTCGCGCCCCACTGTGATGCTCCCTTGGCCCGCGTCCGGTCCAGCCCGCAGTTGGTGACCAGCGCCCCGTAGAACGGCAGGCACAGCTGTCCGCCATGGGTGTGGCCGGCCATCACCAGCTGGTAGCCGTCGGCGGCGAAGCGGTCCAGCACCCGAGGCTCCGGTGAGTGGGTCAGTCCCAGCCGCAGGTTCGCGACCGGGCTCGCCGGGCCTGCGATCGTGTCATAGCGGTCCCGATCGATGTGGGGGTCGTCCACGCCGGCTGCGGTGATGTGCAGCCCCGCCACCTCGAACTCGCGACGGTTATGGGTGAGGTCGAGCCAGCCGCGCTCGGTGAACGCCGCCCGCAGATCCTGCCAGGGCAACGGCTCGCCGTGGACGCGGTGGCCAGGGCTGATCAGGTAATTGGCCGGGTTCTTCAGGCGCGGCCCGAAGTAGTCGTTGCTGCCGAAGACGAAGACGCCCGGCCGGTGCAGCAGGTCGCCCAGGGCCTGCACCACCGCCGGCACCGCCTTGGGATGGGCCAGATTGTCGCCGGTGTTGACCACCAGGTCGGGCTCCCAGCTGGACAGTTCGCGCAACCAGGCCTGTTTACGGCGCTGGCCGGGCAGCATATGCAGGTCGCTGACATGCAGGACCCGCAGCGGTGTCGAGCCCGGACTCAGCACGGGCATGGTGATCTCGCGTAGCACGAACGCGTTGCGTTCGATGAGCGCGGCGTAACCGATCCCGGCGACGATCGAGCCGAGCACGACGGCACCGGTGCGTAACAGTGCGGGCGAGACAGCCATGCAGGCAGCCTACTGCCCGTCGGTGACTGATCGCTCGTCTCTTACGTCACTGGTGCTCGTCGAAGCGCCTACGGAGGCGGCGGCGGAGCCAGCAGTGGAATGGTGATCGGCGGCAGCCCGGGGATCTCGATGACCTGCGAACCGATCGGGGCTGGCGGCCCGTCCTCCGGCGGCGGCGGTGGCGGCGGGATGCCGTTGCTGATCTGGATCGTGATGATCGAACCCGGAATGGTCTGGCCGCTGGGCGATGTTCCGACCACTTCGCCGTACTTGGCGCTGCTGTTGACGGCGTTGGGCTGGTCGGCGACCTGGAAACCGGCGTCCCGCAGACGCTGGCGCGCCTGGTCCACATCCAGCCCGGCCACGCTCGGCACCCGGGAGGCCGCCGAGCCTTCGACGTACCGCGGATCGGTTGGCGGCAAGTGCACCTCGCCGAAGTTGTTGGCGATCGGCTTCATGGCGGTGAACCACGTCCGGGCCGGCTCGTTGCCGCCGTAGAGGTCACCGCTGCCGCAATGGCGCAGCGGGCCGGAACATAGATCGGTCGGTGACGTCGAGTCGTCGTAGATGTAGTTCGCCGCCGCGTAGCGATTGGTGAAACCCACGAATCCGGCGGAGCGGTGCGCTTCGGTGGTACCGGTCTTGCCCGACATCGGCAGGTCCCAGCCTGCGGCGCCGGCCGAGCCGGCTGCCGTGCCGCTGCCCACGGCGTCCTTGCTCATCGCGTTGGCAAGGGTGTTGGCCAGCCCTTCGGGCACCACTTGTTCGCAGGTCTCGGTGGTGACGGAAACCTGGTTGCCGTTGCGGTCGATCAGCTTGTCGATCGGGTTCGGCGGGCACCACACGCCGCCGGAGGCCAGCGTGGCCGCGACGTTGGACAGTTCCAGTGCGTTGATCTCGATCGGACCCAGGGTGAACGACCCGATGTTCTGGCGTTTGACGAAGTCGGCCAGGCTCTCGTTGCTGTCGGGGTTGTAGTCGCGCGCGGTGCCGGGATTGGCATAGGACCGTAGGCCGAGCTTGATGGCCATGTCGACGGTGCGGCTCACTCCGACCTGCGAGATCAGCTTGGCGAAGGCGGTGTTGGGGGAGGTGGCCAGCGCGTCGGTCACGTTCATCGATCCGCGGTAGTTGCCGGCGTTGATCACGCACCAGGTGTCCTTGGGGCAGCCTTTGGCTCCGCCGCTGCCCAGGCCTTTGGCCTGGAATCGGGGTGGCACGTCGAGTTGGGCGTTGATGCCCATACCCATGTCGAGCGCGGCGGCCGTGGTGAAGATCTTGAAAATGGATCCCGCGCCGTCGCCGACGAGTGAAAACGGCTGGGGCCGCATGGTTTCACCCGCTTCGGTGTCCAGGCCGTACTTGCGGTTGCTGGCCATCGCCAGCACCTTGTGGGAGTCCTTGCCGGGTGCGATGACGCTCATCACGCTGGAGATGCCGGCCAGGCTCGGGGGAGCGAATTTGTCGACCGCCGCCTTGACCGGGACCTGAACGTCGGGGTCCAGCGTGGTGCGGATGAGGTAGCCGCCCTTGGCCAGCTGGTCTTTGCTGATCCCCGCGCGGGACAGGTACTCCTGGACGTAGTCGCAGAAGAAGGCGCGGTCACCAGCGGCGATGCAGCCGCGGGGCAACTCGTTGGGTTGCGGCAACACTCCCAGCGGCTGCGCCTTGGCGGCACGCAGTGCGTCGGCCTCTTGCGGGATGTTCTCGATCATGGTGTCGAGGACCAGGTTGCGCCGGGCCAGCGCGCCCTCGGGGTTGGTGTAGGGGTTCAGTGTGCTGGTCGACTGCACCATGCCCGCCAGCAGCGCCGCCTGCTGCCAGTTCAGATCCGAGGCGTTGATGCCGAAGTAGGTCTGCGCCGCGTCCTGCACGCCGAACGAATTGTTGCCGAACGACACCAGGTTCAGGTAGCGGGTCAGGATCTCGGGTTTGGTGAAGGTCTTGTCCAGGGTGAGCGCCATCCGGATCTCGCGCAGCTTGCGCGCCGGAGTGGTCTCGACGGCTGCCCGCTTCTCGGCGTCGGTTTGGGCGGTGACCAGCAGCTGGTAGTTCTTGACGTACTGCTGCTCGATGGTGGAACCGCCGCGAGTGTCGAGGTCCCCGGAGGCATAGCCGGCGAGTCCGGTGAGGGTGCCTTTCCAGTCGACGCCGTTGTGGTCGGCGAAGCGCTTGTCCTCGATGGAGACGATCGCCAGCTTCATGGTGTTGGCGATCTTGTCGGAGGGCACCTCGAACCGGCGCTGCGAGTACAGCCACGCGATGGTGTTGCCCTTGGCGTCGACCATCGTCGACACGGCCGGAACCTCCCCCTGGAGGAGTTGAGCCGAGCCGTTCGCCACTACCTCAGAAGCGCGATTGGACATCAGCCCGAGCCCGCCTGCGAAGGGGAACATCAGTGCCGTGGCCACGACGCTGGCCAACACACAACACCCCGCGAGCTTCAGCAGGGTAAGCGCCACCGGGGGGCGATCTGACATGCGTACTACAGTAGCGGCCCGTTGTCACGCCCCCGCGCCGTGAGACTGAAAAAAATTCTTAGGAAAGCGGTGACGGCGGCGCCGTCGGCGCCCCGGCGCTTATTTTGCGCGTGCGTCACAGGTCAGGGACCTAATCGGGGACCGAGGGGGTGCTTTTCCCCCGGCCGATCGGCAGAAGTCGGGACGCCCGTCCCAAAAAAAGCGTTATCAGACTGTTGCGCAATTGCCACCTGACCACCTAACTTATAAGCGCAGTGAGATTCAGGTAACACCGATGTGCACAGTGTGTGTTAGGTCGCAACATCGGCTGGTATCCGAGGAGGGCGGTCGCGATCAGCGGCCGGAGGAAGGGATCAGCTCGTGTCAGGAACACGTCCGGCCGCTCGAAGGACAAACCTCACGTCGGCGCAAAACCTTCTCCGCAGTACCGATGCGGAAGAACGGATCAACTGGGTGTCAAAAGCGCTGTGCAGGGCGACGGACCCCGACGAACTGTTCGTCCGTGGAGCCGCGCAGCGCAAAGCCGCGGTGATCTGCCGGCACTGTCCGGTGATGCAGGAATGCGCGGCCGACGCTCTTGACAACAAGGTCGAGTTCGGGGTGTGGGGCGGCATGACCGAGCGCCAGCGCCGGGCACTGCTCAAGCAGCATCCCGAGGTGGTCTCGTGGTCGGACTACCTCGACAAGCGCAAGCGTCGCAGCGTCGGTTAAGGCTCTCGGATCGGGGTGCAGGCGAGCCGGTCGGCTCCTTGTTCCTGATTACGATATTGTTACTGAGTCGCGTCGCTGGCTCTAATTGCCTTGTGTCTAATAGGAACTGGCGTGTGCGCGATAGCGCGGTTTTCTCACTGTATCGTTGTTCGGCGCGGTGGGGGCCGGTTTCGCGAATCTTCGACGCCGAGTGTGATTCGGCGGCGTCCAGCGTGTGGCTGGGGCGGAAAAATCCGGCGTGACCGCGCCCAGGATTCACGGTCGACGACCTCAGTACACGCTCGATGCCGCCGCGCCGAGTGTCCCGAAGAAGCGGCCCGTCCCCCGCAGGCGGGCGGTACCCCCAGTGCGGGCCGCTTCGTCGCCGCCTTTATTTGGCCGGCTTCTCAGCGGCCCGTCCCCCGCAGGTGGGCGGTACCCCCAGTGCGGGCCGCTTCGTCGCCGACCGGGGCGATCTGGTCGGCGAGCGCACGCAGCGCATCCAGGTCGGAGACGTCGAACGGCAGCGACGGGACCCCGACGACAGGCACGTGTGGATTGGCCCCGGTGAACCGGGACAGCAGCCGGATCTCTCGCTTGGCCGTCTGCCCGCGGTCGGCATGGATCCGCAGCACCGCTGCCGCCAGCGACGCCGCCTCCGACTCGCCGTGCTCCTCCTCCAGCGTTTCGGTCGCGTCGATAGCCCGTTCGACGGGTAACGCGCACAACATCGGGTGAGTGCGGTTCAACACCAGCCCCGCCAGCGGCATGCCTTCTTCGGTGAGCCGGTCGACGAAGAACGACGCCTCACGCAGCGCATCGGGCTCGGCCGCAGACACCACCACGAACTGGGTACCGCGCCGTTTCAGCAACGCATAAGTTCGGTCAGCCTTCTCCCGGAAACCCCCGAATGTTGCGTCCAGCGATTGCACGAATGCGGCGGCATCGCTCAGCATCTTCGAACCGAGCACAGTGGACATCGCCTTCATGGCCAAACCCATAACACCGGTTACCAACCGGCCGATACCCCTGCCCGGCGCCAGTAGCAGCCGCCACAACCGGCTATCCATGAAGCTGCCCAAGCGTTTTGGCGCGTCCAGAAAATCCAGCGCGTTGCGTGACGGCGGGGTGTCCACCACGACCAGATCCCAGCGATCCTGCGCCAGGAGCTGACCCAGCTTCTCCATCGCCATGTACTCCTGGGTGCCGGCAAGCGATGTGGCGACGGTCTGGTAGAACTGGTTGTCCAGAATCGATTGTGCGCGTTCGGATCCGGAGTATTGGACCACCATTTCGTCGAACGTGCGCCGCATGTCGAGCATCATCCCGTGCAGCTCGCCGGGCACCTCCGGGGCCAGTGGCACCCGTTGCGGTGTGTTTCCCAGGTCGTCGATACCCAGGGCCTGCGCGAGCCGCTTGGCCGGGTCGATCGTCAGGACGACGACGGCGCGGCCATATTCAGCGGCGCGCAAGGCAATTGCCGCGGCCGTGGTGGTCTTGCCCACACCGCCGGCCCCGCAGCACACGATAACCCGGTTGGACGTATCGGCCAGGATCGCGGCCATGTCAAGGGTTTTCGGTACAGTGCTCATCGAACCCCCTGCTGTGCAAACGATTCCGAAAGCTCATACAAGCTGCCCAAGTCGACACCGTCGGAAATCGTAGGTAATTCCAGCCGTGGAACATGCAAGGCGTCAAGCTGTCGCGCGCTCTCGGCGCGTGCGCTGATTCGGCTGGCGTGCTGGATGGTCTCGGTCAGCAGACCGGCGAAATCCGATGCCGCCAGCTCGATTCCGGCCATTGCCAAACCGGACCGCACCGAGTCGGCGTCAACATCGCCCTCGGCGGCCTTCGCGAGGTCCTCTGCACTCAGGTGGGCCGGAATATTGCGGTTGACGATGACACTGCCGATCGGTAATTGCATCTCGGCGAGCTCCTCGATCGCTTCCAGGGTCTCCTGCACCGGCAGCGCTTCCAGCAGCGTCACCAGATGGATAGCGGTCTGATCGGAGTGCAGCAACCTCACCACCCCTTCGGCCTGCGAATGCACCGGACCGCCCTTGGCCAAATCGGAGACCGCCTTGGTGACGTCCAGGAAGCGCGCGATGCGCCCCGTCGGCGGTGCGTCGACGACTATCGCGTCATACACCGGGTTTTTGGCCCCCTTGTTGAGGCGGACCACCGTTTCCTTGATCTTGCCGGTGAGCAGCACATCGCGAAGGCCGGGCGCGATCGTCGTCGCGAACTCGATCGCACCGACGCGTCGCATTGCCCGGCCCGCGATGCCCAGGTTGTAGAACATGTCGAGGTATTCCAGGAACGCGGCCTCGATATCGATTGCCAGTGCGTTCACCTGCCCGCCGCGTTCGGCGGTCGCGATCTTGACCTCCTGATAGGGCAGCGGCGGGACATCGAAGAGTTGCGCAATCCCTTGGCGCCCTTCGACTTCGATGAGCAGGACCTTGCGGCCACCGGCTGCCAGAGTCAGCGCCAGTGCGGCCGCGATGGTGGACTTCCCGGTGCCGCCTTTGCCGGTCACAAAGTGCAAGCGGGCCTTCGACAGGCGCGACGGCCAGCCGACGGAGGGACCGTCGTTAGGTGTGTTCGCCACCATCGCATGCTAGCCCTACCGCTTCGCCCGGCCGCCGGGCTGGCCGGAGCTTGTCAACGGCGGCAGATAAGCTCGCGTCATGACCCAACCCTCCGCATGGGAGTACGCGACGGTTCCGCTGCTCACGCACGCCACCAAACAGATCCTCGACCAGTGGGGAGCCGACGGCTGGGAGCTGGTCGCGGTGTTGCCGGGGCCAACCGGCGAGCAGCACGTCGCCTACCTGAAGCGCCCGAAGTAATGGACGCTAGATCCCGGCTCGCGCAACTGGGCATCACCCTTCCGGAGATGGTGGCGCCGCTGGCGGCCTACGTGCCGGCGGTGCGCACCGGCAACCTCGTCTACACCTCGGGGCAGTTGCCCTTCGAGGCCGGAAAGCTGGCATGCACGGGCAAGGTGGGCGCAGACATCACGCCGGAGGAAGCCAAGGCGGCGGCGCGCATTTGTGCGCTCAACGCGCTGGCGGCGGTGGATTCGCTGGCGGGCCTGGACTCGGTGACGCGGGTGGTCAAGGTGGTCGGGTTCGTCGCCTCCGCACCGGGATTTCACGGTCAGCCCAGCATCATCAACGGAGCCTCGGACCTGCTTGCCGAGGTGTTCGGCGACAACGGCGCGCATGCGCGTTCGGCCGTCGGCGTATCCGAGTTACCGCTGGGTGCCCCCGTCGAAGTCGAGCTGATCGTGGAGGTCGGCCAGCGGCCGTGACCGAGCCGCTGACCCATCCTGCCTACGGCCGGCTGCGGCCGGTCACCGACACGGCATCGGTGCTGGTGGCCGACAATCCCGGCCTGCTGACGCTGGAGGGCACCAACACCTGGGTGCTGTGCGGATCGGGCAGCGACGAGCTGGTCATCGTCGATCCGGGGCCGGGCGACGACGGAAACATCGAACGGATCGCCGCGCTGGGCCGCATCGCGCTGGTGCTGATCAGCCATCGCCACGGCGACCATACCGACGGCATCGACAAGCTGGTCGAGCTGACCGGGGCGCCGGTGCGCGCCGCGGACCCGCAATTTCTGCGCGGCGATCGGGTGGTGCTGGGCGATCGGGAAGTGATCGAGGCTGCCGGGCTGGAGATCACCGTGCTGGCCACCCCGGGTCACACTGCCGACTCGCTGTCGTTCCTCCTCGACGATGCCGTGCTGACGGCCGACAGCGTGCTGGGCCGCGGCACCACCGTTCTGGACAAGGACGACGGCAGCCTGACCGACTACCTGGAATCGCTATATCGGCTGCGCGGTCTGGGCCGGCGTGTGGTGCTGCCCGGGCATGGGCCGGAATTGACTGATGTCGCGGCCGTCGCGCAAGGGTACCTCGCGCACCGGCAGGAGCGGCTCGAGCAGGTGCGCTCGGCGCTACGGGACCTCGGCGACAATGCCACCACCCGTCAGGTCGTCGAACATGTCTATGTCGATGTCGACGAGAAGCTCTGGGATGCGGCCGAATGGTCGGTGCAGGTGCAACTGGACTATCTGCGCCGAGACTGAAAATTTGCAGCCAAAGCGCGAGTGGAGGCCTGCAGAATTACAGGCTCGGCAGAGGAAACTACCGAGCCCGGCGCGCCAGGCGTTCGGAGTCGGAGATGAGCACGCTCTTGCCCTCCAACCGGATCCAGCCGCGGTGCGCGAAGTCGGCCAGCGCTTTGTTCACCGTCTCCCGGGAAGCGCCGACCAGCTGGGCGATCTCCTCCTGAGTGAGGTCGTGGGTGACCCGCATCGCGCCGCCCTCCTGGGTGCCGAAACGTTGGGCGAGCTGCAGCAGTTGCTTGGCCACCCGGCCGGGGACGTCGGTGAAGATGAGGTCGGCCAGATTGTTGTTGGTGCGCCGCAACCGGCGCGCCAGGACGCGCAGCAGCTGCTCGGCGATTTCCGGACGATCGGCGATCCACGCCCGCAGCGCGTCGCGGTCCATCGAGACCGCCCGCACCTCGGTGATGGTGGTCGCGCTGGACGTCCGCGGCCCGGGGTCGAAGATCGACAGCTCGCCGAACATGTCGGACGGCCCCATGATGGTCAGCAAGTTCTCCCGGCCGTCGGGCGAGCGGCGCCCGATCTTCACCTTGCCCGAGATGATGATGTACAGCCGATCGCCCGGCTCACCTTCAGCGAAAACCGTGTGTCCGCGGGGGAAGTCAACGGGCTGCAGCTGCTTGGTCAGTGCCGCGACCGCGCTGGGCTCAACCCCTTGGAAGATTCCTGCCCTTGCCAGGATCTCGTCCACGTTGCCTCTTCAGCTTTCCAACGAAGTGATACGGGCAGGCCGTCCCTCTTGACCAGCGCCGGTGTACAGGTTAGGCCAATCGGTACGACGTGCCAACGCTACACACGATTGACATGTCGAGTCGCCTTAACCCGGGAATGGATGTGTCGAGGGGCTGCACGGTACGGATCGGCGTGATGCTTGCCGGTGAGGGCCCCGGTGGCGGGGGCCTCGGTCAGGGCCGGCGCCTGGCGTCGATGCAGATAAGCCAGCGCCTCCGGCATGCCCTCACGGGCCAGTCGGTGCACATCGACGGCCTGAGCCTGCTCGAGAAACTCGGCAACGTCCGAGGCGGTCACGGTATCGCAGGAAAGCGACTGTTCCAGCCGACCAAGGCCGAGGGTGGTCAGCATCAGCAACGCCGGAACGCACGCCACCAGCAACCACGACACAAGGAGAGTAAACATGGCCTTGAATCAACACGAGGTCTCGGTCAGATCACGAAATCAGTACTCTGTCGTAGGTGACAGCGGCAAAGTCGTCCGGGCCAACCCGGCCTAAACCAGCCACGCCCGCCACCGACGTCGCCAAGCGCTGGTCCGCCGAAACCCGCACCGCCTTGGTGCGCCGCGCCCGACGGATGAATCGTCAACTGGCACAAGCCTTTCCGCATGTGTACTGCGAATTGGACTTCACCAATCCGCTCGAGTTGGCGGTGGCGACCATCCTCTCGGCGCAAAGCACCGACAAACGGGTGAACCTGACGACGCCGGCGTTGTTCGCGAAATATCGGACGGCGCTCGACTATGCCAAAGCGGACCGCACCGAGCTGGAAAACCTCATTCGCCCCACTGGTTTCTTCCGTAACAAGGCGAACGCGTTGATCGGCCTCGGGCAAGCTCTGGTCGAGCGGTTCGACGGCGAGGTGCCCGCCACCATGGCGGAACTGGTGACGCTGCCGGGAATCGGGCGCAAGACCGCCAACGTCATCCTCGGGAACGCGTTCGGCATCCCCGGGATCACCGTCGACACCCATTTCGGGCGGTTGGTGCGGCGCTGGCGCTGGACCGCCGAAACCGACCCGGTGAAGGTCGAACACGCGGTCGGCGAACTGATCGAACGCAAGGAGTGGACCGTGCTCAGCCACCGGGTGATCTTTCATGGCCGCCGGGTGTGCCATGCCCGCAAGCCCGCGTGCGGTGTCTGCGTGCTCGCCAAAGACTGCCCTTCCTTCGGCCTCGGCCCCACCGAGCCGCTGCTGGCCGCACCTCTTGTCCAGGGCCCCGAAACCGAGCATCTGCTGGCCCTTGCCGGCCTGTGACATCGCGACTGACCTCAACCCGCTGGACCATCGCGGTCCTAGCGGTGGTCGCCACCCTCATCGCGGCCTTGGTCGCCCAACTGCGCGACGACTCCCCAAGCACCGCAACCCAACAGGCGCCGGCGGCGCGAGACCACCGGGAAGCCGACACCGCCGCGGCGCTGGCCGGCCCGCGGCGGCGCGCCAACCTGCCGCCCTGCCCGGCCGCCGGTGACGGCCCGAGCTCACCGGCACTAAGCGGCGTGGCGGTGGAATGCGCGGCCGACGGTTCGGCCGTCGACGTGGCCCGGGCGCTGGCCGGACGGCGGGTGCTGCTCAATCTGTGGGCGTACTGGTGCGCGGAGTGCATAGCCGAACTGCCCGCGATGGCCGAATATCAACAACGGGTCGGGCCCGACGTCATGGTGGTGACGGTGCATCAGGACGAGAATGAGACGGCCGCGTTACTGCGGTTGGCTGATCTGGGTGTTCGGTTGCCGACCCTGCAGGACGGCCGCCGTAAGGTGGCGGCAGCATTGCGGGTGGCGAATGTGATGCCCGCGACGGTGCTCTTGCGGCCGGACGGTAGCGTGGCCCAGACCCTGCCGCGCGCTTTCGCCAGCGCCGAGGAGATAGCGGCTGCGGTCGGAGACAAGGCGTGGTGAGCGGTTGGAGAGAAGGCGGGCAGGTGCACCCGACCAGCCCGACAAGGAGGCGCCGGTGAACGCTGGGGTTGCCCTGACGCCCGAGGTCGGCCCGTCCTGGCTGCGCCCGCTGGTCGACAACGTGGACCGGGTGCCCGACGCGGTCCGGCGGCGGCTGCCGGCCGAAATGCTGGCCATGGTGACGGCGGCCCGGGCGACCGCATCCCTGCGTCGTAACGAACGCGAAGCGGCCGTTCTGGTGCTGTTCTCCGGTCCCGAGTCCGGGCGGGTCGACGGCGGCGTTCCCGACGACGCCGACCTGCTGTTGACGGTCCGCGCGTCGACCTTGCGTCACCATGCCGGCCAGGCGGCGTTCCCCGGCGGCGCATCCGATCCCGGAGACCAGGGTCCGGTGGCCACCGCCTTCCGGGAAGCCCATGAGGAGACCGGGCTCGACCTGGCCAGGCTCCACCCACTGGCCACCATGGAACGCACCTTCATCGCTCCGTCGCGATTCCACGTCGTCCCGGTGCTGGCGTATTCCCCCGATCCGGGGCCCGTGCATGTCGTCAACGAGGCGGAAACGGCCATGGTGACGCGGGTTCCGGTGCGGGCCTTCGTCAATCCGGAAAACCGGCTGATGGTGTACCGGCGGACCTTGAGCCGGCGGTGGGCCGGACCGGCGTTTCTGCTCAACCACATGCTGGTCTGGGGATTCACCGGCCAGGTGATTTCGGCGGTGCTCGACGTTGCGGGGTGGGCCAGGCCCTGGGACACCAGCGATGTCCGCGAACTGGACGACGCGATGGCGCTGGTCGGTGAGCAGGGTGGACTGCGATGAACTCGATGAATGCCATGACCCCGTCACAATGGCTCGATATCGCGGTGTTGGCGGTCGCCTTCATCGCGGCGATCTCGGGCTGGCGGTCCGGTGCGCTGGGCTCGATGCTGTCGTTTGCCGGCGTGCTGCTGGGCGCGATCGCCGGGGTGCTGCTGGCGCCCCACATCGTCGCCCACATCGCCGCCCCCCGGGCCAAGCTGTTCACCGCGCTGTTTCTGATCCTGGGACTGGTCGTGGTCGGCGAAGTCGCGGGTGTGGTGCTGGGACGGGCCGTGCGCGGCGCAATCCGCAACCGGCCGGTCCGGGTGATCGACTCGGTCATCGGGGTGGCGGTGCAGCTGGTCGTGGTGCTGACGGCGGCGTGGCTGCTGGCGACGCCGCTGACCCAGTCGAAGGATCAGCCGGAGTTGGCGGCGGCGGTTCGCGGGTCACGGGTCCTCGCCGAGGTCAACGAGGTGGCACCCACCTGGCTCAAGACGGTGCCCAAGCGGCTTTCGGCGCTGCTGAACACCTCGGGCCTGCCGCAAGTGCTGGAGCCGTTCAGCCGCACCCCGGTCATTCCGGTCGCCTCGCCGGATCCCGCGCTGGCCGACAACCCGGTGGTGACGGCCACCGCGCCGAGCGTGCTCAAGATCCGTAGCCTGGCGCCCAGCTGCCAGAAGGTGCTGGAGGGCAGCGGCTTCGTGGTTGCCCCCGAGCGCGTGATGACCAACGCTCACGTGGTCGCCGGGTCCAACAGTGTGCAGGTGTACGCGAGCGGCAAACCCCTGGACGCGACCGTGGTGTCCTACGACCCTTCGGTCGACATCGCGATCCTGGCCGTCCCGCACCTGCCGCCGCCGCCGCTGGTGTTCGCCCAAGAGGAAGCCAGAACGGGCACCAGCGTCGTGGTGCTGGGCTACCCCGGCGGCGGCAACTTCACCGCGACGCCGGCCCGGATTCGCGAGGCCATCAAACTCAGTGGTCCCGACATCTACCGCAACCCCCAGCCGGTCACCCGCGACGTCTACACCATCAGAGCCAACGTGGAGCAGGGTGACTCGGGCGGGCCGTTGATCGACCTCAACGGTCAGGTGCTCGGCGTGGTGTTCGGCGCGGCCGTCGACGACCCGGACACCGGGTTCGTGCTGACCGCCGGAGAGGTGGCCAGTCAGCTGGAAAAGATCGGGGCCACCCTGCGCGTCGGCACCGGGGCGTGCGTCAGCTGAGCCGGTGCACCTGATCGAGGAACCGCGCCAGCTGCCGGTTGACCTCCTCGGGCGCCTCTTCATGGCTGAAATGTCCAGCGCCGGCAACGGATACGTAGCGTCCGTGCGGTGCGTAACGGTGGGTGCGCTCGACCGGATCGGCCAGCACGTAGGGATCGGCGTCGCCGCGTAGGTGCAGCAACGGCACGCCGAGTTGCCGGCGCATCGACTTCATGAAGCGCCGGCCTTCGCCGCGCAGCTGACTGCGCACCGCCCAACGCTGATACTCCAGCGCGGAGTGCGCGGCAGCCGGAATCCGGATGGCCTGCCGCAGATAGCCGATGGTCTGCGAAAAGTCTTCGGAGGCAACCCACTTGGCGCTGCTGCGAATACGCACCAGGCGCTCCATTTCGGCCGCGTCATGCCGGGTCAGTAGGCGCTCGGGCCATAGCGGCACTTGGTAGCGCAGCAATGTCGGCAACAGCGCGCGGCCCTGGTCTCGCCTGGTCAGGGTGGATCGTCGCAGCGCGGCCGGGTGCGGTGAGCTGATCAGCGCGATGGACCGCACCAGCCGCGAGTGCAGCAGCGCGGTGGTCCAGCAGGCGAGCCCGCCGTCGGCGTGACCGACCAGCGTCGCCGAGGAGTGTCCCAGCGCGCGGATCAATCCGGCCGTGTCACCGGCCAGGGTCCAGCCGTCGTAGCCGCGGGGCGGTTTGTCGCTGCCGCCGTAGCCGCGCCGGTCGACCGCGACCACCCGGGCACTCGTGAGCCCGCGCAGCTGGTGACGCCACGACCACCAGAACGAACCGAACCCATGCAACAGCATCACCAGGGGCCGTGCCATGGCCGGCGCGGCCGCGTCCGGGTCGGCCGGAATGGCCTCGACGACATGGAACCGGATGCCGTTGGCGTGCACGTCCAGATGCCGCCATGGCCCGTCGATGCGGGTCATCGACGGATCTGGTGCCGGCACTTACCAACCCGACGGATCGGTGGGCGTCTTGCCCTCGGGCGCCGCCTCCGGGCGGGTCACGGCCGGGGTCTTGTCGTGGCCCGGCATGAGCGCGGTGCGGGTCTCCTTGACCGACTCGATGGTCTGCCGTGGTCCCCGGATCCGGCGGACCTTGAGGAAACCCAACAGGGCGAGCACGACGGTGGTCACCACCATGAGGGCGAACACGATCAGGAACGCCACCCAGCGCCACAGCCACTCGTCGAGCAGCTCGGCGAGGAAGAAGAACAGGAAGAAGGTCGAGTAGAACAGCACCACCAGCGCGGCGATGAAAAATACGCTGCCGGTCAGACCCTTCTTGACGTCGCGAGTGATCTCCGCGCGGGCCAGTTCGACCTCGGCCCGCACCAGCGTCGACATCTGGGTGGTCGCGTCTTTGATCAGGTCGCCGATCGACGGTTCACCGGGCCGGGCGTGCGGATCGGCCAACGGAATCGTAGTCAGCGTGCTGGGCACACCGGTCTGGCGATCAGGTTTGCTCACAGACGATCCTCTCGCTTTGACGGGCCACGGTTTCGCGGAAGTCGCGGTTTATGTTGCCATGCGCTTCGGTGCCGGACGAGGCCAGCCGAAGACCGTGAGTTACCGGGCGGTTTCAACCTATTAAATTGACGGTCAGCGGCCGCACCTAACCGCATCGGACGATCATCTACACTGGCGCATCTGTCCTTGATGTCCGGTGATGTCCTTGGCAGATCTCCAACCACCGACGGGAGTACCACTTTGCAGACGGCACACCGCCGCTTCACCGCGGCGACCGTGGCGGTGTTCCTGGCTGTTGGGTTTCTTCCCGCGGGCACCGGCACCGCGGCTGCCGAGGACAAGGTTCCGTTGGGTGGCGGTTCGGGCATCGTCGTCAACGGGGGGACGTTGTGCACGTTGACGACCATCGGCCACGACAAGAACGGTGACCTCATCGGATTCAGTTCCGCGCACTGCGGTGGTCCGGGCGCGCCCGTCGCCGCCGAAGGTGCGGAGGCCAAAGGCATCGTGGGCACCATGGTCGCCGGCAACGACACCCTCGACTACGCGGTGATCAAGTTCGATCCGGCCAAGGTGACGCCGGTGGCCGACTTCAACGGCTTTGCGATCAACGGCATCGGTCCCGATCCGACGTTCGGCCAGATCGCCTGCAAACAAGGACGATCCACGGGCAACTCGTGCGGGGTCACCTGGGGTCCGGGGCAGGACCCGGGCACCATCCTGATGCAGGTCTGCGGCGGCCCCGGGGATTCCGGGGCGCCGGTCACGGTCGACAACCTGCTTGTCGGGATGATCCACGGCGCCTTCAGCGAGAGCCTGCCCAGCTGCGTCACCAAATACATTCCGCTGCATACGCCGGCGGTGGTGATGTCGATCAACGCGGACCTGGCCGATATCAACGCCAAGAACCGGCCGGGCTCGGACTTCGTCCCGATCGCGGGCTGAGCTATTCGCTATTTCGCGGCTTGAAGCCGCTGATGTGATGACCCGGATTCCGCCGCTTCCGAACGGGTGTGGGTCCCCCGGAACGACAATAGAGTCTCATCCGCCTGAAGTCAGGCGGATGAGACCCTACCGGTTTGTCGACGAGGTCAGTCGATAACAGTGTCGGCATGGAAAGAGAAAGAGGGAGCCGTGTAGGCGCCCTCGGTCTCGCAGAACAGCAGTTCATGTGCCATGTGGTTGCTCTCCTTCAGTCAGAGTGAAGAACTATCGGCGGCTCTTCCCATCCTCTGGCGCAGAGCTTGCCAGTTGTCGGGAAACGGAACATCCCCCGAACGGTTGCCGATTAGGGGGAATGTCTACCCAACGGCCTGGAGGATGCGATGTCCCCCGATCGGGGGACATGCCAGGGCCGCGACCGCCGTTTGGCCCGGCCGCTTGCGAAGCACCTCCGCCGAGCCCATAGTCATCGCCGGCTCCGAGAATGCCGGATTCCACCCAGCGCTTGCCCGAGCCGTCAATGCGTCAATGCGAATGAAGCGGTTCGGCGGCTAAACTTCTACCGCGGCGATGTCGGGCGTGCTGAGCACACGTGTTGTATCCATAAACTTGGAGCAAATTCGGATATGTCGGTTGCGATGATCTAGGTGGAAAGCAAATGGCATGGGTCTGGGTCAGTGCCGGGGCTCTTCGCGGGACATGCCCTGCGTTGATTTGTCGAAGCTGTCGGCCAGCAGAAAGATTAGGTGTCGCATTTCGGTCGACACCGGGAAGCGGAGCGGTCGCCAGCTCGCCATTCGGCGACATGCCGGTACCTGATGCGTGAGTCCACCAGCCTGCAGAACGGGATGCCGGCTGAGGACCAGCCGCTCGCGCTAACCCGTGGGCAGCTTGAGATATGGCTTTCGCAGGAGACGAATGGCTCGGGAATACCGTGGCAGGCGAGCCTTTTCGTAGTGATCGGTGGCGTCGTCGAGCCAAGCCTGGTCGAGCGCGCGGTCCGACAGGCGGTCGCCGAGTGCGAGCCGCTGCGAGCCGGAATTTTCGAGGTGGACGGACATGTGTATCAGAAGCTTGCGGACTATCCAGCTGCCGCGGTCCCCTTCTTCGACCTGAGCAGTTCGGGGGATCCGGTTCAGGAAACGTACCAGCTGGCCTCGTCAATGCAGCGCGAGCCCATGGCGTGGACTGAGCCATTATTCCGATTTGCGTTATTCCGCACTAGTCCGAATCAATTTTACTTGTTTGTCTGTCTGCATCACATCATTGTTGACGGATTTAGTTCTGTGATGTTCGTCAGTCGAGTTGCGACGATCTACTCGGCCATCGCGTCCGGGGTCGCGGCTCCGGAATGCTCTTTCGGTACGCTGCGCGATCTTGTCAGTACCGAATTAGCGTACGAGGCGTCCAGAAGGTATCGAGAAGACCTGCGGTTCTGGAAAGAGAACCTTCCGCCACACCGCCAGCCGGTGAACTATCGGTGCGCGGATGCCGGTGACGGGGACGATGATTACTTCGCGTCGGCGCCGGTGGCACTGGACGCTCAGGCCGTGCAGAGAATCGACAATCTGTCGCAGACTTTAGGCGTCAGCCGACGGTCGGTCATCGCGGCGGTGTGTGGACTCCTGGTACAGAGCTGGGACCACAGCGGACCCGAGGTAGTACTCGATTTCCCGGTAGCCAGACGCACCAGCGAAAAGTTGAAGACGATCCCGGGGATGCTGGCCGGGGTGGTTCCGCTGAGGTTGACGACACCGCCAACCTCTTCCGTTGCCGATCTGTGCATCCAGGCGGATTCACAGATACGCCAAGTCGTTCGGCATCAACGGTTCCCGGTGCAAACCCTCAGCGGCCCGCTTCGTGGAGTTGCGCTGAATTTCTTTCCGTCCACGACGGTCCCGCAATTCGGCGATGCGCCGGCTTCGCTGGTGTATACCAACTTCGGCCGTGGGGATCGGTTCGGGTTGTTCTTCATGAAAGAGGGCAACCGGCCGTTTCTCAGCACCGCAGGCCCCGGCGCGCCGTCGCCAGATTTTGAGGGCGCCGCTATGGCCGACAGACTGGGGCGGCTGGTTACCCTCATCGCCGCCGATCCGGGACGGCGGTTGTCATCGATCGATCTGCTCGACCAATGCGCGGACCGCCACATTCATGCCTGGAGCAATCATGCTGCGCTGACGATCCCGGCTGCTCCCGGTCCCTCGATTCCAGCGCTGTTTGCCGCCCAAGCGGCGCGGACAGCCGATGCCGTCGCCGTGACATCCGCAGACTGTGTATTGACCTACCGGCAACTCGACACGGCCAGCAACCGACTTGCGTCTCGGTTAGCCGGCCGCGGGATAGGCCCCGGTGATGTGGTGGCGGTGCTGCTGCCACGCAGCGGCCGCGCCATCGTGGCAATCCTGGCAGTCCTCAAAGTGGGAGCCGCCTACCTGCCCATCGACCCGGATCACCCCCGCTCCCGCGTCGCTTTCCTGCTCGAGGACACCACACCACTGGCCGTTCTGACCGCTGGTGACCTGACCACCCTTGTGGACAGCCATGACGTCGCGGTCATCGACGTCGACGCCCCCGCTATCGCCGCCGGCGCCGGAACCCCGCTCCCAGCCCCTGACGCTGACGAAATCGCCTATGTGCTTTACACTTCCGGCACTACGGGGACGCCCAAAGGGGTGTCGATCACCCATCGCAATATCGTCCAGCTCGTCACCTCGGCTACGCCACTCAGCGCCCAAGCCGAACCGACGGTGACGCAATGCCATTCCTATGCTTTCGATTTTTCCGTGTGGGAAATCTGGAGCGCACTGTTACACGGCGGGCGCCTGCTGGTGGTAGGTGAAGACGTAACTCGCTGCCCCAACGACTTTCACGCTCTGCTGGTGGCGGAAAATGTCACCGTACTAACCCAGACGCCCTCAGCGGTTGCGGCCTTGTCGACGGACGGGCTGACCGGTACGACACTCGTGGTTGGCGGTGAAACGTGCACCGCCGAAGTGGTGGACCGCTGGGCGCCCGACCGGGTGATGGTTAATGCCTACGGCCCAACCGAATCCGCCGTCTGTGTCTGCATCAGCACACCACTGACTGCCGGTTCCGGGGTGGCACCCATCGGACGGCCGCTGCGAGGGACCGCGCTGTTTGTATTGGACCCGTGGCTACGGCAAGTGCCCACCGGGGTGGTGGGGGAATTATATGTTGCGGGAAGCCAAGTGGGGCTTGGGTATTGGCGGCGCCCCGGGTTGACGGCGTCACGGTTTGTGGCGTGCCCATTCGGCGGGACGGCAGCGGCGGGAAGCCGTATGTACCGCACCGGCGATCTGGCTTGTTGGGGCGCTGATGGCCAACTGCACTACAAGGGTCGCTCCGACGAACAGGTGAAGATCCGCGGCTACCGCATCGAGCCTGCCGAGATCGTCACTGCGCTAGCGCAGTCACCCGGAGTGGAGCATGCGGTCGTCATCGCACGCGAAGACCGTGTCGGCGAGAAACGGCTGGTGGGCTATATCACCGGCGCGGCCGACCCGAACGTAGTCCGCGGCGGGCTGAAAGACCGCCTGCCCCATTACATGGTTCCGGCAGCCATCATGACGCTCAGGCAGTTGCCGGTAACAGTCAACGGGAAACTCGACGTGGCCGCGCTGCCCATTCCCGACTACACCGCTCCCGGGTACCAGGCGCCGACGACACCGGTGGAGGAAATCGTGGCCGGAATCTACGCGGGGGTCCTCGGCCTGGAACGCGTCGGCACAGACCAATCATTCTTCGACCTGGGCGGTGATTCGTTGCTGGCGATGCGAGTGGTTGCAGCAGTCAACACCGCTCTGGGCGCAGACCTGTCCGTGCGGGTGTTGTTCGATGCCCCGACCGTCGCCGAACTGACGCCGCATATCAGGGCCGGATCGGCTGCGTCGCTGCGTCTGGTGGCGGTTGAGCGGCCCGAGAAGGTGCCCTTATCCCTTGCCCAGCAACGCATGTGGACCGTCATCCAGTCGCAGGGCCCGTCGGCTGTGTTCAACATCCCCTGGGTGTCCGAGTTACACGGCACGCTCAACACGGAGGCATTGCGACAAGCCGTAGCCGATGTGGTGAGTCGTCACGAACCCTTGCGCACCGTTTATCCCGCCGTAGACGGCAAACCGCATCAGGTCGTATTGCCGGTCGAGGAGGCGCGCTTGTGCTGGGAAGTCGTCGATGCCACCGGGTGGACGCCGGATCGGCTCCGCGAAGTTGTTGCCGCCCAAGCCTGCCACCACTTTGACATCGCCGCTGAGATGCCGCTACGAACCCGGCTGTATCGCTTGGCCGACGACCAACACGTGTTGGTTCTTGTGCTGCACCATATCGCCGCTGACGGCTGGTCACTGGCCCCGCTGGCGGCCGATCTCAGCCTGGCCTATAGCAGTCGATGTGCCGGGCAGATCCCCTCCTGGGAACCGTTGCCCATCCAATACATCGATTTCACCCTGTGGCAACGCGCATACCTGGGTGATCCGGAGGATCCCGACAGCATGATCGGCGCGGACCTTCGCTACTGGGAGAAAACGCTTGCGGGTATGCCCCCGCCTCTCGAGTTGTCGCCGGGCCAGCGCGGGGCTATTTCATACGACAATCGCGGCGATACGGTCGCTGCGCAGTGGCCGGCCGCATTGCACCGCCAGATCACGCAACTGGCCCGAGAGCACCGCGCCACCAGCTTCATGGTCGTCCAAGCTGCCTTGACCGCCCTGCTGGCCTTACTGACCGGCCGCAGTGACATCGCTATGGGCATCGTGGTCGCCGGGCGCGGCCACCCGGCGCTCGATGATTTGGTCGGCATCTTCGTCAACATCATGTTGCTGCGCACCGAGGTGACCGGTGACCTCGACTTCGCACACTTGCTGGACCAGGTGCGCACGCGCGGGCTGGAAGCGTTCGACCACCAGGACATGCCCTATGGAGTTCTCGTCGAGCGGATCAACGCCGCTCGCTCGGCACCCCCGGGGCCGCTGACTCAAGTCGTGCTGGCCTGGCAGAACAACACGCCCGCCGAGCTGGTATTGGGCGAGTTGGACATCAGCCCAGTTTCGGTGCACACGAAAACCGCGCGAATGAATTTCTTGTTGTCGCTTACCGAACAATTCACCGATACCGGTGAGCCCGCCGGGATCAGCGGGGTGGTTGAATATCGCACCGCTCTCTTCAGCCCTACGGTTATCGAAACCATCATCGGGCAGTTGGAAATGCTACTCACGCTGGTGACGGCCCACCCACAGCGGCGGTTGTCGTCAATCACCGAACTCGAGCTCGCATCCGGCTAAAGCTAAAGCTAAAACCGCGGCAGCTTGGTGGCCAACTCTTCGCGAGGCTAGGAGCTATTTCGCGGCCCGGATCGCGTCGAACACGCTGGGATCCAACAGCGTCGACGTGTCACCCAGTTCCCGGTTTTCGGCGACGTCGCGCAGCAGCCGGCGCATGATTTTGCCGCTGCGGGTCTTGGGGAGTTCCGGCACCACATGGACCTCGCGGGGCCGGGCGATCGGCGAGATCTCCCGGGCCACTTCGGAGCGCAATTCTTCGACCGTCCCGTCGTGCGGTTCGTAGTTGGCCCGGAGCACGACGAACGCGCAGATGGCCTGGGTGGTGGTCTCGTCGGTGACCCCGACCACGGCCGCCTCGGCCACCCCGGAATGACCGACGAGCGCCGATTCCACCTCGGCGGTGGAGATGCGGTGCCCGGACACGTTCATCACGTCGTCGATGCGGCCCAGGATCCAGATCGCGCCGTCGGGATCGATGCGCGCGCCGTCCCCGGCGAAGTAATAGCCCTTGTCGGCGAATTTCGACCAGTAGGCGTAGTGGTAGCGCGCGGGATCACCCCAGATGCCGCGCAGCATCGACGGCCACGGCTGGTCCAAAACGAGATAACCGGTGACGTGCTCGTCGCCTTCGGTGTCCGGGCCCAGCGGATCGCCGTGGTCGTCGACGATCTTGGCCGAGATGCCGGGCAGCGGGGTCATAGCCGACCCGGGCTTGGCCGCGGCGACACCGGGAAGCGGCGAGATCATCGACGAGCCGGTCTCGGTCTGCCACCAGGTGTCCACGACCGGTGTGCGTCCGGCGCCGATCACTTCGCGGTACCAGCGCCACGCCTCGGGATTGATCGGTTCGCCGACCGAGCCGAGCAGCCGCAGGCTGGACAGGTCGTGCGAGTCGGGGATCTCGCGGCCCCATTTCATGAACGTCCGGATCAGTGTCGGGGCGGTGTAATAGATTGTGACACCGTATCTTTCGATGATCTGGAAGTGCCGGTGTTCGTCGGGTGTGTTGGGGGTGCCCTCGTAAAGCACCTCGGTGACCCCGGCGGACAGCGGTCCGTAGACGCCGTAGGTGTGGCCGGTGACCCAGCCGATGTCGGCGGTGCACCAGAACACGTCGGTTTGCCGCTTGACGTCGAAAATGGTGTGCATCGTGTAGCAGCTCTGGGTCAGATAGCCGCCGCTGGTATGCAGGATGCCCTTAGGCTTGCCGGTGGTGCCCGACGTGTAGAGCAGGAACAGCGGCTGCTCGGAGTCGAACGCTTCCGGCGTGTGTTCGGCTGCGGCCGGGTCGACGACGTGGTGCCACCACAGGTCGCGATCGTCGTTCCAGGCCACGTCAATTCCGGTGCGGCGCACCACCACAACGTGTTCGATCGGGCTGTCGGGGTCGTTGACCGCCTCGTCGGCGGCGTCTTTCAGCGGCATCGGCTTGCCGCGCCGGTACTGTCCGTCGGTGGTGATCAGCACCTTGGCCTGGGCATCGGCGATCCGGGCGCGTAGTGCGTGTGCGGTGAAACCGCCGAAGACGACGGTGTGCATGATGCCCAGCCGAGCGCAGGCCAGCATGGCGATCACGGCCTCGGGGACCAACGGCATGTAGATGGCGACCCGGTCGCCGGCGACCAGGCCGAGGCCGGTGAGCGCGTTGGCCGTCTTGCACACCTGGGTCATCAGCTCCGAATAGGTCAGGGTGCGTCGGTGACCGGTGGGTTCGCCCTCCCAGTGGATGGCGACTCGGTCACCGTGGCCGGCTTCGACGTGGCGGTCCAGGCAGTTGTAGGCGACATTGAGTTTGCCGCCGACGAACCACTTGGCGAACGGCGCATCCGACCAGTCCAGCACCTCGGTGAACGGCGTCGCCCAGGACACCAGGTCGGCCTGCTTGGCCCAAAAGCCAAGGCGGTCTTCCTCGGCCTCGCGGTACAAGTCCTCGCGGGCGTTCGCCTGTTCGACGAAGTGTTGCGGCGGCGGGTAGGCGGACGGGACGTCAGTCTCGGTCACTCTGCCGAGCCTAGCGCTGCGCGAATGTGACCGGCCCGGCCGAGGCTGTCCGGCCAAGGCTAAGCCGACTCACCGGGTTGCGGTGCTGCCTCGGTGATGGGGTGCACCTGCAATTGGCAGGCGTCGATGGTGGCCGGCACGGTGAACACCACTGGGGTGTCGGGCGGGTTGACGAGCAGGTCGGTGTAGGTGGGGCAGTGGTTGCCGCCGGCGTCGACGGCGATACTCTCCACGATGGTCTGCGCCCGTTGCGACAGCGACACGGTGACCGCGGGCGGCACAGTGACACTGGCCGGCAAGCCGCCCATGTACCCGCGCAGCGTGGGCCGGGCATGAATGAGGGGCCCGCCGGCGCCCGAGTCGACGCCGGGGTAGCCGGTGAGCGTGCACGGCACCGCGCCGCCCGCAAGGCTGAATATCAGGTTCAGCGCGCGGTGGCCCACGGCGGCCTGGGTCGCCGAGGCGGTCACGGCGATGCGCTCCGCCCGGCACGGCGTCGGTTCGTCGTTGCTGTCAACCGGCGCGGCCCACGCGGCTGGGCCCGGCCTGGTCCCGGCCCAACTTGCGGCCATCGCGAAGATGGCGATCACTCGGCGGGCACATCGCCGCGGCGGGCGCCCCTGAGGTGCGTGCACGACGGTGATTATCCGGGAAAGGTACCTCGACTACCTCAAATCACACGATTCGGTGGCCGGCCCGCCCGCCACGTCGCTTGCCGATCACCGTCAGTGGCTGGCTCATCGGTCATCGGTGAGGCGAGAAGCCCGGTGCCCGAATCCAATTCCGCGCCGCGGGACCCGTCGGACGTTCTCGGACCGGCGCTGGCCAGGCGTCCGAAGATCGCCAGCACACCCAACGTCAGCAACACCGTGCCGATGACGATCAGCGTGGTACCCGGCGATCTGCCCCGGTTTGGCGACGACGGTTGGGGCGGCCGTCGAACACCGGGCTGCGGACGACCGCGCGAGCGTTGCTTCAACCCGACGATCAGCAAGATCCATCCCACCGTGGGAACGACGAGTGCCGCCATCAAGTACGCCGCCTGAAAGGCCCCGCCGTGCGCGGCGAGAGATGTGACGGTCATCCGCGGGATTCTAGGATGTCGGGGCTCGTCCCGGCGCATTGGACGTCGAACCCGAAGGGCACTGCCGGCTTTCCGACGCGCGCAACCTCGGCGTCCGGGCCCAGCATGATTGGCGGGGCCGCACGCTTTAGGGTCGCTGTCATGCTGCGCGCCGCGCTGGCCTGGCTGGCCTCAGTAGCCTCTGTGCTGCTGGTGGCCGCTTGCGTGACGGCGTGCGGCGGCGGCCTGCTGAGCCCCGAGGTGGTGTTGGTCAACGGCGGGGAGCCGCCCAACCCGCTGATTCCGACCGGCACCAACGACAGCAACGGCGGGCGCATCCTTGATCGGCTGTTCGCCGGCCTGATGTCCGACGACGCCAGCGGCAAGCCGTCGCCGGAGGTTGCCCAGTCCATCGAATCCGCCGACAACGTCAACTACCGAATCGTTCTCAAACCCGGCTGGAAGTTCACCGACGGCTCATCGGTTACGGCCCACTCGTTCGTCGACGCCTGGAATTACGGCGCCTTGGCCGCCAATGCCCAACTGCAGCAGCAGTTTTTCAGCCCGATCGACGGATACGACGAGGTGGCTGCCGGCGACGCGAAGCGGACCACCATGTCCGGGTTGCGGGTGGTCAACGACCTCGAGTTCAGCGTGCGGCTCAAGGCGCCGACCGTCGACTTCGTGTTGCGACTGGGCCACAGTTCGTTCTATCCGCTGCCCGACGCAGCGTTTCGGGATATGGCGGCGTTCGGCCGCAACCCGATCGGCAACGGGCCCTACAAGTTGGACAACACTGCCGATGGTCCGGCGTGGGAACACAACGTCAAGATCGATCTGGTGCCCAACCCCGACTATCACGGCAACCGGCAACCGCGAAACAAGGGTTTGCGGTTCGAGTTCTACGCCAACCTCGACACCGCCTATTCGGACCTGCTGTCCGGCAATCTCGATGTGCTGGACACGATTCCGTCGAGCGCCCTGACCATCTACCGGCGCGACCTGGGTGACCATGCCACCAGCGGGCCGGCTGCGGTCAACCAGTCCCTGGACACGCCGTTACGGCTGCCGCACTTCGGCGGCGAGGAGGGCCGGCTGCGTCGCCTGGCGTTGTCGGCGGCCATCAACCGCCCGCAGATCTGTCAGCAAATCTTCAATGGAACCCGCAGCCCGGCCCGCGATTTCACCGCCCGCTCACTGCCGGGATTCGACCCGAATATCCCGGGTAACGAGGTGTTGGATTTCAATCCCGGACGGGCCCGCCAACTTTGGGCCCAAGCCGACGCAATTTCGCCGTGGAGCGGCCGATACGCCATCGCCTACAATGCCGACAGCGGCCACCAGGAGTGGGTCGACGCGGTGGCCAACAGCATCAAGAACGTACTGGGCATCGACGCCGTCGGCGCCCCGCAGCCAACGTTCGCGGGATTTCGCAGCCAGATCACCAACCGCACCATCAACTCCGCATTCCGCGCCGGCTGGCAAGGGGACTATCCCTCGATGATCGAGTTTCTCGCGCCGCTGCACACCACCGGCGCCGGCTCCAATGACGTCGGCTACTCCAGCGGCGAATTCGACGCGGCGCTGGCCAGGGCCGAGGCCGCGCCCACCCTGCGCGAGGCCGACCTGCTGGTCAACGACGCACAGCGAATCCTGTTCCGCGATATGCCCGTTGTTCCGTTGTGGGACAATATCGCCGTCGTGGGGTGGTCGACCGAGGTCAGCAATGTGCGCGTCACCTGGAACGGTCTGCCCGACTACGAGAACATCGTCAAGGCCTGACATGGGTTGGTACCTGGTGCGGCGGATCGCGGCGATGGTGCCGGTGTTCCTCGGCGCGACGCTGCTGATCTACGCCATGGTGTTCCTGCTGCCGGGTGACCCACTCGCCGCGATGGCCGGTGACCGGCCGCTGACTCCCGCCGTGGCCGCGCAGCTGCGCGCCCGCTATCACCTCGACGACCCGTTCCTGGTGCAGTACCTGTGCTACCTGGGCGGTCTGCTGCATGGCGATTTAGGCCGCGCCTATTCCGGTCTGCCGGTTAGTTCCGTTCTGGCGCATGCTTTTCCGGTCACCATCAGACTGGCGTTGATCGCGTTGGTGGTCGAGGCGGTGCTGGGTATCGGCTTCGGTGTGATCGCGGGCCTGCGCCAAGGCGGGCTGTTCGACGCCTCGGTGCTGATCACCGGGCTCGTCATCATCGCGGTCCCGATATTCGTGCTCGGCTTTCTCGCGCAGTTCCTGTTCGGCGTAAAGCTGGGGCTGGTGCCGGTGACGGTAGGGGGGCGGGCGACGTTCGGCCGGCTGTTGTTGCCCGGGATCGTGTTGGGTGCGGTGTCTTTCGCCTATGTGGTGCGGCTGACCCGTTCGGCGGTGGCCGCCAACGCCGACGCGGATTACGTTCGCACCGCCACCGCCAAGGGGCTGTCGCGGCCACGGGTGGTGGCGGTGCACATCTTGCGCAACTCGTTGATCCCGGTGGTGACGTTCCTCGGCGCGGATTTGGGTGCGCTGATGGGCGGAGCCATTGTGACCGAAGGCATCTTCAACATCCACGGCGTCGGCGGCGTGCTGTATCAGGCGGTCACCAGACAGGAAGCACCCACGGTGGTGTCGATCGTGACGGTGCTGGTGGTCATCTATCTGATCACCAATCTGGTGGTCGACCTGCTGTATGCCGCCCTGGACCCACGGATCCGATATGGCTGAGCCCGGCCGTTTTTGGCTCGACAGCTGGCGCCGGTTGCGCCGGCGGCCGAAGTTCGTCGTCGCCGCCGCCCTGATCCTGCTCATTCTCGTCGTTGCGGCGTTTCCGGGTTTGTTCACCGGGGCCGACCCGACCTACGCCGATCCCAGTCAGAGCATGCTTGCGCCCTCGGCGGCGCACTGGTTCGGCACCGATCTGCAAGGCCATGACATCTACGCGCGCACCGTCTACGGAGCGCGGGCATCGGTGATGGTGGGAATGGGCGCCACCGTCGCGGTATTCGTCGTGGGCACAGCGCTGGGTGCGCTGGCCGGCTTCTACGGCGGCTGGCTGGACGCGGTGATCTCGCGGATCACCGACGTGTTCTTCGGATTACCGTTGCTGCTGGCCGCGATCGTGCTCATGCAGGTCATGCATCACCGCACGGTGTGGACGGTGATTGCCATCCTGGCGCTGTTCGGTTGGCCCCAGATCGCCAGAGTGGCCCGAGCTTCGGTGCTCGAGGTACGCGGCAGCGACTATGTACTCGCCGCTAAGGCATTGGGGCTGAGTCGGTTTCAGACCCTGTTGCGGCACGCGCTGCCGAATGCGATCGGCCCGGTGATCGCGGTGGCTACCGTCGCGCTGGGCATCTTCATTGTCACCGAGGCCACGCTGTCCTACCTTGGGGTCGGACTGCCGACGTCGGTGGTGTCGTGGGGCGGCGATATCAATGTCGCGCAGATGCGGCTGCGGGCGGGCTCGCCCATCCTGTTCTATCCGGCCGGTGCACTGGGGATTACGGTGCTGGCTTTCATGATGATGGGCGACGCGCTGCGGGACGCCCTGGACCCGGCCTCGCGAGCGTGGCGGGCATGAGCGCCGGCGGACCGCCGTTGTTGTCGGTGGAGGGTTTGGAAGTCAGCTTCGGCGCGGACGAGCCGGTGCTGCACGGCATCGACTTGACCGTCCTGCGCGGTCAAACCGTGGCGGTGGTAGGCGAATCGGGATCGGGCAAGTCCACTCTGGCCGCGGCGATCCTGGGACTGCTGGCGCCCGGTGGGCGAATCACCTCCGGCCGCATCCTTTTCGACGGGCGTGACCTCACGTCGTCCGACCGGCGGGTCATGCGGACCATCCGGGGCCGGGAGATCGGCTACGTCCCCCAAGACCCGATGACCAACCTCAATCCGGTCTGGAAGGTCGGCTTCCAGATCCGGGAAGCGTTGCGGGTCAATATCGCTGGACGCGATGCACGGCGGCAGGCGGTGGAGCTGCTCGGCGAGGCCGGCATGCCGGATCCGGCCAGGCAGGCCGGGCGTTATCCGCACCAGTTGTCCGGCGGCATGTGTCAGCGGGCGTTGATCGCCATCGGGTTGGCCGGGCGGCCGCGGCTGCTGATCGCGGACGAGCCGACGTCCGCGCTGGACGTGACCGTGCAGCGTCAGGTCCTCGACCATCTACAGCGACTCACCACCGAACTGGGCACCGCGTTGCTGCTGATCACCCACGATCTGGCCCTGGCAGCCGAGCGGGCCGAGTCCGTGGTGGTCGTCAACCGCGGGGTGGTGGCGGAATCTGGTGCAGCACAAGAGCTGCTGCGTGACCCGCAGCACGAGTACACCCGGCGGCTGGTGGCCGCCGCTCCGTCGCTGACGGCGCGACGGCCGGCACCGAACCGGCCGCGGCTCCAGCCGCAGCTCCGGCCGCAGCCGGCCGGGCAAGACGACATCGTCGTCGTCTCGGAGCTGACCAAGACCTACGCCCAGGTGCGGGGCGTGCCCTGGCGGCGAGCGGAGTTCCGTGCCGTCGACTCGGTGTCGTTTCGGCTGCGGCGGGGAAGCACGTTGGCAGTCGTCGGCGAATCCGGATCCGGCAAATCCACCCTGGCGCGCATGGTGCTCGGTCTGCTGCAGCCGACGTCGGGCACGGTGGTTTTCGACGGCGAGGACATCGACGGGCTGGACCGGGCCCGCGCGTTCGCATTTCGCCGGCGGGTGCAGCCGGTGTTCCAGAACCCCTACAGCAGCCTGGATCCCCGGTATTCGGTGTTTCGCTGCATCGAGGAACCGTTGCGCATCCACCGGCTCGGGGACCGCAGCGGGCGCCGGCAGGCGGTGCGCGAGCTGGTCGACCAGGTGGCGCTGCCGTCGTCGGTACTGGACCGGCTGCCCCGGGAGCTGTCGGGCGGTCAGCGCCAACGGGTCGCGATCGCCCGGGCGTTAGCCCTGCGGCCCGAGGTGCTGGTGTGCGACGAGGCCGTCTCGGCGCTGGACGTGCTGGTGCAAGCCCAGATCCTGGATCTGCTGGCTCAGCTGCAAGCTGACCTGGGTTTGACCTACCTGTTCATCAGCCACGATCTGGCCGTCATCCGGCAGATCTCCGATGACGTGCTGGTGATGCGCACCGGCCGGGTGGTCGAGCACGCCACCACCGAAGAGGTCTTCGCCCGGCCACGCCACGAATACACCCGTCAGTTGCTGGAGGCCATTCCCGGGGCCGGGGCGGCGTCCCGTTAGGTTGGGAACCTGTGACGGGTGACCCGCTGGTTGCGTTGATGGAGTTGCCCGGCGTCGCCGACGCCAGCGACCGCGCCCGTGCGGCGCTGGGCCGCGCCCACCGGCACCGGGCCAACCTGCGGGGGTGGCCGGTGACCGCCGCCGAGGCGGCGCTGCGGGCGGCGCGGGCTTCCTCGGTGCTGGACGGGAGTCCGGCCCGGCTGGACGACCTGGCCGAGGCCGGTGCGGTCGGCGATCCCGTCTTCGGGGGAGCGCTGCGGGTGGCGCAGGCGCTGGAGGGCGGCGGGGGCCAGCTGGTCGGTGTGTGGCAGAAGGCGCCGCTGCAGGCACTGGCCCGCCTGCACACCTTGGCGGCCGCCGGGCTGGTCGACGACGACATGTTGGGTCGTCCACGGGCCGACTCCGCGATCGGGCCTCGGCTGGAGTTGCTGGCAGACGTGATGACTCGTCCCACGCGGGCGTCGGCGCCGGTGGTCGCCTCGGTCGCGCATGGAGAACTGTTGACGCTCAAGCCCTTTGGCCATGCCGATGGCGTGGTGGCGCGCGCGGTGTCACGGCTGGTGACGATCGCCACGGGACTGGACCCGCACGGACTCGGGGTGCCGGAGGTGAGTTGGATGCGGCAACCCGCGAGCTACCGTGACACCGCGCGCAGATTCGCCGAGGGCACGCCCGACGGTGTGGCGGCCTGGCTCGTGCTGTGTTGCCGGGCGCTGACGGCTGGGGCGCAAGAGGCACTATCGATCGCCGAGGCATTGCCGCGCAGATAGCTGGCGGGACTACACGGGACTACAAAAGCAAATTGTTCGCAGAAATGCGAAGCGGGCGGCGACCGAAGGATTCGAATCGCCGCCCGCCAACACGGTTCTCGGTTACCAAGCGTGCATTTCGGGGCTGCGTGGGTTGGCCTCGGCGCTTTTGCGACACTTTCGGCTGCAGCCCCACCCAAAGGACCGTCGCTACCGTCTGCACTTCGCAATTACGCAGGCCCGCAACACTTCTGCCATTATCGCGGCTATGACTCCGCGTGGGTGCCGGGAACCGTGCTGGGTGCCCGGGTCGGGAGAACGAACCTTCTCTTCCGGATCGACCTTGGCCTCACCGGGCTTCCGTGACTCCATTTGTACTACTAGACCCTGACCACAGCAAGGCCTAATTGCGTGAAAATTCTGTGACAACTTTTGATTGTGGCCCAAGGTGTTTGCTACCGAGACGATTGGTGAAACTGGGACACCAGTGCCGCATCGTCGCGGGGTCAAAAAGCGAAGCGGCGCAGCAGCGCGTAGCTGACAGCTCCGGCGGCCAGCGCACTGACTCCCACCGCGGCAGTGGTGGCGATCGCTGCCCCCGACGGTGCCGGGATACGGTCGCGCAGGGACACCGGCCGGGAGAAGGACAACACCTGCCAACCGCGTTCGATGGCTAGTTTTCGTAAGCCGCGATCGGGGTTGACCACCGAGGGGTGGCCCACGGCCTCGAGCATCGGCAGGTCGGTGATCGAGTCGGAGTAGGCGTAGCAGTGTTCCAGCGGGTAGCCCTCGCGGGAGGCCAACTCGCGGATCGCCTGCACCTTGCCCTCGCCGTAGCAGTAGAACGCGACCTCACCGGTGTACTTACCGTCTTCCACGACCATCCGGGTGGCCATCGCATGAGTGGCACCCAGAGCGCGGGCGATCGGCGCCACGATCTCCTCGCCCGAGGCGGAGACCACCACGACGTCACGGCCGCACAGCTTGTGGGCGGCGATGAGGTCGGCGGCTTCGGCGAAGACCAGGGGAGTGACGATGTCGTGCAGCGTCTCGTTGACGATCGACTTCACCTGCTCCACGTCCCAACCGGTGCACATGTTGGTCATGTGGATACGCATCCGGTCCATCTGGTCGTGGTCGGCGCCGGAGAGCAGGAAGATGAACTGCGCATAGCTGGACTTGAGCACGGCACGGCGGTTCAGCAGCCCCTGCGCGAAGAAGGGTTTGCTGAACGCCAGTGTGCTGGACTTGGCGATGATGGTCTTGTCCAGGTCGAAGAAAGCGGCGGTGCGCGCCTGTGGGGGCGGCGCGTCGGCTGACCGGGGTGAGGTTTGCTGCTGGGCGGCCGGGTCGGGGACGGTCACCAATCCAGCATAGGTTGGCGCCCGGGCAGGCCGTGATCTTGTGTCCGAAGGGCTCAATAACAACAAGTGTTGTCGCTTTGGCCGCCACGTTTACACGGCTCAGGCCGGTTTTTTTCGCTTGTGCAATTACTTGCGTGAATGCCATCTGGCATGTGTATAGTAAGCATTACTCGGCCCTGAGCCGAGGGTGCATCAGCCCGACCCCCCGGGGCTGAAGCACGACGACCTCCGCCTCCTCCCCCCCTGGCGGGGGTCGTCCCTTTTCTGGGGCAAAATCCACGTAACGCAGCCTTGAGCCCGGCTCGCCACACGTTGCGGAGATCTTCGCGAAGCCTCGCCATCCGAGTCCGATGTGAGCCGGCGGCCGGCCGTAATTTTGCACAGCTGCGTCTCTATCCACAGATTGCACCGTGGGACTGGTGTCCAACACCGGCGGCCCCGCAGGGTAGGGGAGTGACCCAATCCCTTGGTCCTGGAGTGCTGGCGATGTTGACCGCCGGTGAACTGCGCGACGAGTTGGACCGGATCGCCGCAGCCGTGGGTGTGCGGGTCGTTCACAGCGGTTCGGTGACCAGAAAGACCTGGTCCGCGGCGGCCGCAGTGGTACTCGACCAGGCGGCGGCCGAGCGTTGCGGCTGGATTGCCCTGCCGCGGCGTGCCCACGTCTCGGTGCTGACCCGCGGCGAACCTGTCACCGCGACCTGGACGGCGGCCATCGCCGTCGGCGCCGAGCGGGTGCTGCGGATGCCAGACCAAGAACACGAACTGATCCGCGAACTCGCCGACGCCGCCGCATCGGCGCGCGACGAGGGCATCCGCGGGAAAGTCGTCGCCGTCATCGGAGGCTGTGGGGGTGCCGGGGCCTCGCTGTTCGCGGTCGCCTTGGCCCACAGTGCCGCCCAGGCACTGCTGGTGGACCTCGATCCGTGGGGAGGCGGCATCGATCTGCTGGTCGGCGGCGAATCGGCACCCGGCGTGCGCTGGCCCGACCTGGCTTTACAGGGTGGCCGGCTGAATTGGTCGGCCGTATATGAGGCCTTGCCGCGACATCGGGGGATCAGCATGCTCTCGGGCACCCGGCGCGGTTGCGAGTTGAATGCCGCACCGGTGGAAGCGGTCGTCGACGCCGGCCGGCGCGGCGGAGTCACCGTGGTCTGCGACCTGCCCCGCCGGATGACCGACGCCAGCCACGCCGCAATGGACTCCGCGGACCTCGTCGTCCTCGTCTGCCCCGGCGATGTCCGGGCCTGCGCGGCCACCGCCGCAATCGTTTCGGTGCTGACCGCGATCAACCCCAACCTGGGGCTGGTCGTGCGCGGGCCGTCACCCGGGGGATTGCGAGCAGCGGAGGTCGCCGACATCGCCGGCGTCCCCCTGCTGGCGTCGATGAGAGCCCAGCCGCGCCTCGCCGGGCAACTGGAACACGGTGGCCTTCGATTGCGACGGCGATCGGCGCTGGCCGCGGCGGCCCGTCGGGTCCTGGCGGCGTTGGGGCATCCGCGGGGCGGGCTGAATGGCAGGGCCGCGTGACCGGATCGCTGATCGAACGGGTCCGCGAGCGGCTGGCCACCGAGTCCGCGCCGCTGCGTCCCAACGTGGTCGCCGCGGCGATCCGCGCCGAATCCGGCGGGATGCTCGGTGACACCGAGGTGCTCGCCAACCTTCGAGTGCTGCAGACCGAACTGACCGGTGCCGGCATTCTCGAGCCCCTGCTATGCGCCGACGGCACCACCGATGTCCTGGTCACGGCGCCCGACGCGGTGTGGGTTGACAATGGAAACGGTCTGCGGCGCAGTGAGATTCGGTTCACCGACGAGGCGGCGGTGCGGCGATTGGCGCAACGGCTGGCGGTGGCCGCGGGTCGGCGGCTCGACGACGCGCAACCATGGGTGGACGGGCAGCTGAGCGGGATCGGCGCCGCCGGGTTGACGGTACGCCTGCACGCGGTGCTGCCGCCCGTGGCGGCCGAGGGCACCTGCTTGTCACTGCGGGTGCTGCGGCCCACCACGCAAGATCTGACGGCGCTGGCCGCCGCAGGCGCGATATCGCCGCAGGCCGCCGATCTGGTCGCCCAGATCATCGCCGCACGCCTGGCGTTCCTGGTGTCTGGGGGCACCGGCGCCGGAAAAACAACCCTGCTGGCTGCCATGCTGGGCGCCGTCTCCGGCGCCGAGCGGATCGTCTGTGTCGAAGACGCCGCCGAGCTGGCTCCCCGGCACCCGCACCTGGTCAAGCTCGTCGCCCGGTGCGCGAACGTCGAAGGTGCCGGTGAGGTCACGATGCGCCAACTCGTCCGGCAGGCACTTCGGATGCGGCCCGACCGCATCGTCGTCGGCGAGGTCAGGGGAGCCGAGGTGGTGGACCTGCTGGCCGCCTTGAACACCGGCCACGACGGAGGCGCAGGCACCGTGCATGCCAACAACCCCGGCGAGGTTCCCGCCCGGTTGGAGGCGTTGGGCGCGCTCGGCGGCCTGGACCGTGCGGCGTTGCATAGCCAGCTCGCCGCGGCGGTCCAGGTGCTGCTGCACGTCACGCGCGATCAGGCGGGTCGACGCTGGCTGACTGAGATCGCCGTACTGCGCCGAACCGACAGCGGCCTGGTCCAGGCGGTGCCGGCGTGGCATGCCGAATGCGGAATGACCGACGGCGCAGCCGATTTGCGCAGCTTGTTACAAAGCCGGATGGCAGCATGAACGGCCTCGCGGTGGCGTCGCTGACGTTGGCTTCGGCGCTTGTGGTCGCACCGTCGTCGCCGCGGCGGTGGCAAGCCGTTCGTCCCCGTCGTCGACAAGATCCGCTGCGAGCAGGGTGGGTTCTCTGGGTCGGCGGCGGTGTCTTTGTGGGCGCCGTCGTGGTGTTGCCGTTGACGACCATCCTGGCTGTCGCGGTGCTGGGCACCACGGCGACCCTGCGTTACCGTCGTCACCGTCGCGGTCGGTGCGCCACCAGGGAAGCGAAGTCGCTGGAAGCAGCTCTGGATGTGCTGGTCGGCGAATTGCGGGTGGGCATCCATCCGGTGCGGGCGTTCGGCACCGCCGCCGACGAAGCCGAGGGTGCGGTTGCCGCATCCATGCGCGCCGTGGCGGCGCGGGCCCGACTGGGTGCGGACGTCGCGGGCGGCTTGCGCGCGGCGGCCCGGATGTCGGCTCTGCCCACGCACTGGGAGCGACTCGCCGGGTACTGGCAACTGGCCAGCGATCATGGCCTGGCCATCGCCACCTTGATGCGCGCTGCCCAACGCGACATTGTTGAGCGGCAACGCTTTTCGGCAAGCGTGGCATCGGGGCTGGCCGGAGCGCGCGCCACCGCGAATATTCTGTCCGGCCTGCCCCTGTTCGGGGTGTTGCTAGGTCAGCTGATCGGGGCGCGGCCGGTGAGCTTCCTGCTTAACGGGCATGCGGGCGGATGGCTGTTGATGGTTGGTGTTGTGCTGGTCTGCGCGGGACTGTTGTGGTCGGACCGGATTACGGATCGAGTGGCGCCATGAGTACCGCGGCAGTGTTGCTGGCCGCGGCGTTGTTGGCCGGAGTGGGCCCGACGGTCGTTCGGGCCCGCGCGGGGATGCCGTCTCGCGCGCCTCGGATGCCGCCGCGCCCGGCGCAAGACCGGGATCCGCTGGCCTTCTCGTCCAGCCTGGACGTGCTGGCGGTGTGCCTGGCCGCAGGCATGGCGGTGTCGGCCGCCGCGGCGGCGACGACCCCCTCGGCGCCGCCGCGACTGGCGCAGCTGTTGTCCCGCGCCGCCGACTTGTTGACGTTAGGGGCCGACCCGTCGGTCGCCTGGTCGCTACCGCCGGACTTGCCGCCCGGCTCCGCCGACGCGCATCTCGATGCGCTGCTGCGGCTGGCGCGGCGTTCGGCGTCCTCGGGTGCCGCGCTGGCCGACGGCGTCGCCGCACTGGCCGCGCAGTCCCGCCACGACGCCGCGCACCAGGCCACCGCCGCCGCCCAACGCGCCGGGGTACTGATCGCCGGTCCGCTGGGGCTGTGCTTTCTGCCGGCGTTCGTGTGCCTGGGCCTTGTCCCCGTGGTGGCCGGGTTGGCCGGACAAGTACTTGACTCGGGTCTGATGTGAAGTCGCAACGAAAGGAATGCATTGGTGGCCAACATATTTCAGGTGATCGCGGCACGCATGGCGCTGCTGGTGACCGACGAGTCCGGCATGTCGACCGTCGAATACGCCATCGGGACCATCGCCGCGGCTGCATTCGGCGCGATCCTCTACACCGTTGTCACCGGCGACTCGGTGGTGTCGGCGCTGAACCACATCATCGGTCGCGCGCTGAGCACCAAGGCTTAGCGTCGAGTGCCGGGTCGAGCACTGTCGAAGCGGCTCTGGCCATCGCTACCTTGGTCGTGGTGCTGGTGCTGTGCATGGCCGGTCTCACGGCGGTGTCGATGCAGTTGCGCTGTATCGACGCCGCCCGCGAGGCCGCTCGACTGGCCGCGCGCGGGGACCAACGGTCGGCTGTCGACGTTGCTCGGCGAATCGCTCCGCCGGCGGCGCAGATCGAGGTGCGCCGGGACGGCGAATTCCTTGTCGCCTCGGTTGTCGCTCGGTCAAAGCTATTGCCTACCTTGGATATTGCAGCCAAGGCGGTGGCGGCTGCGGAGCCGCGATGACGGTGGCTCGGCCACGGTGCTCGCGGTCGCGATGGTGGGCGTGCTGCTGTGGGTCGCCGGGGCGGGTGCCTACCTGGGCTCGGTGGCGGTGGCTCGGCATCGTGCCCAGGCGGCCGCCGACCTGGCCGCGCTGGCGGCGGCCGCGCGGTTACCGGATGGCGGCCCGGCGGCCTGCGCGCGGGCAACGGCCGTGGCGCAGGCGATGGGGGTGGGCGCTGCCGCCTGTGCGGCACGGGACCTCGATGTGGTGATCACCGTCGAGGTTCCGGTAGCTTTCGCCGGCGTGGCGCGGGCCGCCGCAAGGGCGGGGCCGGTCGGCGGCAAGTGAGTCGCGGTGCGGCGCAGACTGTTGGCCCGCTACGTCAACTCGTCCATGCCGTTAGCGCTGAACAGTCGCCGCCGGCTCCGCCGGTGCCCGCAAGGCCGATCTGGGTGCCCGTCCCGGCGTTGCCGCCGTTGCCGCCGCTACCGATCAGCCGGGCATTGCCGCCGCTACCGATCAGCCGGGCATTACCGTCGTTACCGTCGTTACCGTCATTACCGCCGTTGCCGCCGTTGCCGCCGGTGCTGCCCGTGGTCAACGTGCCGCCACCGGTGGAAGCGTTGAGCGTATTCAGCAGATTCTGCAGCGGTGACGCACTGGCGGCCTCAGCACCGGCATAATCGTCCGCGGCTGCCGACAAGGCGCGGACGAACTGCTCGTGAAAGGTCGCGGCTCGAGCGCTCAGCGTCTGATACACCCGGGCGTGACCGCAGAATACCTCGGCGATGGCCACCGACACCTCGTCGGCTCCCGCTGCTGCGACTCTGGTGGTGGCCGCTGTTGCCGCGGCGGTGGCGGCGCTGATTGTCGAGTTGATACTCGCCAATTCAGTGGCGGCCGCTGCCATCAACTTCGGGGTCTTGGCCGGTACCGGGCGCTCCGTTGATACCGTTGCCGAACAGCGGGCGCCCCAACAACACCTGGGCAGGCGAGTTGACGATATTCAGCAGAGTCTGATCGGCATCGGCTTCCGCGCCGGCATATGATGCCGCACCGGCCGCCAAGGTTTGGGCAAACTGGCTATGGAACTCCGCCGCTTGTGCGCTCAGCACCTGATAGGTCTCGCCGTGCGATCCGAATAATGCGGCGACGGCAACTGACACCTCGTCCTCGGCTGCGGCCAGCAACCCAGTGGTCCGGACCGCTGCAGCGGCGTTCGCGGTGCATAGCGACGAACCGAGATGCGACACCTCGGCCGCGGCCGCCGCGAGCATCTCCGGAGCCGCATTCACGAACGACATTTCGTGCCTCCCATGAACCGTAGGGTATCGGGCACGGATCGCGGCCGGACCGCTTTGACGTCCAGAACGAAAGACGTTCTCCCGTTTGGCAATAAGAAGTTGAACGTGGCTGCCGTTTCGATGGTCCGGGGCTCGTGCAGGCCGGATCGCCAACACCTTGGTGACGGTCAGGTCGAGTCGCGCACGGCCGTCGGCAATCCGGCGTCGGCGAGTTCGGCAGCGGTGGGCAACCGCAATGAGATCAAGCCGGCGAAGGTCTCCGGCTCCAGTTCTATCCGGTTGACAGTGACGTGCACCGGCACCCAATCGGTGTGATAGCCGGGAAGCCGCAGCACGCCGCTGGTGGCTCCGTTAGCGAATTCCGTTGTCATCGCGGCGATGAGCTCCTGGTCGTCGGGATGCACGCGCGGCTTGTCGGGCTCGTTTGCCCGCCAGTCGTAGAACGGGCACGGCTCGTCGAGCCACTTCAACAGGGTCCAGGTGTTCAGGTCGACCAGCGCCCGGTGGACCCCGGCCTGCGCGAGTCCGTCGAGAATCTTCTGTGCCAGGTCGTCGACCGGCACCAGCGGGCCTTTGAGTTCGGCCCGCCAGTTAATCGCTCGTGCGACCAGGTGGTCGCGGCCGTCCGGCCCCGGCTCCAGCGCGCTGCGCGCGGTGAAACCCAACTTGATGGGGTTTCCCTGCCAGTCGGTGAGATCCCAAGTGCTGCAAAGTGTTTGGCCAGGCTCAGGCTTGACCACCATGGCCAGCACCCGGGTTTCGTTCGAACTGAGTTCGCGCGACGGCAGGTCCTCGGCGAAAGCCCTGCCGTAGGTGACCTCGACGTCGGGATTCTTGCCACTGTTGATCAGCGACTCGCGGGTGTCGGTGGCCACCCCCAGGGTCAGGTCCCACTTCAGCGGGCCCGGGATAGGTCGCTCCGGCGGTTCCGCATCGGCGGGACCGATCCACACCTGCACACCGTGCACCCGGCCGTCCGACATCACAACGGGTTCGGTGCAGATGACACGATCGCTCTTGGGCGTAATGCTGCTGAGGCTCTGACCGGTCTGCAGCGACTCGGCGATCGCCGTGCGGACGGCCGAGAGATGGGGACTGCGGCGCAGGAACGTGGTGATCGGAACCAGATTCTTGAGCTGACGCCCCTGGGCGACGACGGCCGGTTCGTCCCCCAGCGTTTCCACGAGCAGCCAGTCGTGGGTCATAGGCGCAGTCTACTGACCGCGCATCCAGATACCGCGGCGGGTAGCCGCTGATCGCCGGAATCTTGTTGCGGCGACGGCAGATACGTGCGCCAACGATGGGTCTTGGCCAGGCGCCCGGCGCCGTTCAGGGCAGTCCGTTCAGTCCGTCTAGGCCGATCAGTGTTCCGCCGGTGCCCGCCTTGCCGCCGGTGCCGTTATTGCCAATCCCCACACTGGCGCCGCCATTGCCACCATTGCCGCCGTTTCCGATCAGCTGCGCGTTGCCGCCGTTGCCGCCGTCGCCGGCGTCGAACTCGCTATCGGCGCCTCCCCCGCCGTTGCCGCCGTTGCCGACCAGGCCGGCGTTGCCGCCGCTGCCGTAGAACATGCCGCCGTTGCCGCCGTTGCCGACCAGGCCGGCGTTGCCGCCGTTGCCGCCGTTGCCGGCGGCGCTGACGCTGCCGTAGAACATGCCGCCGTTACCGCCGTTGCCGCCGACGAT
>NZ_UPHQ01000287.1 GCF_900566055.1 Mycobacterium innocens | reverse complement strand
CATGAGCCCGACCCAACAGCGACTCGCCGACCTGTTCGCAATCCACCAATACGCACCCACCCGCTGACCAACAGCGCCCAACACCGCGAGTTGGGTAATACACCAGCCCTGCCCAAAAACACAACCCCACCAGGGCAAATCAGGCCGTCGATCAACGAAGGCCGGAAACTCCCGCTAGCGCTATCGCGGCGGCCAATGCCATGGCGGTTGGTCGAGCAGGCGCTGGCCGGCAATGCGGGTCTCACCGAGTTCTTTGGTCAGACGGACGGTGTGCACGTCCGCGGCCTGTTGCAGGGTCGCGACAAGTGGCTCGGAGTGGGTGACGACGACAATTTGGCTGTGCTCGGACGCTGTGGCGATCAAACGATGCCAAGGCGGGCAACAACTCGGGGTGCAAGCTGGTCTCGGGTTCGTTGAGCACCAGCAGCTGGGGTGGACGTGGTGTCAGCAGGGCTGCGACCCAAAGCAGATATAGCAGTGTGCCGTCGGACAACTCGGCAGCGCCCAGTGGCCGCAGCATCCCGGGCTGGTGCAGCAGGGGTTCGAAGCGGCCGTCGGCGTTGCGGATATCGACACTGCTACCCGGAAACGCGCGCTCGATGGCTTCACTGAGCGCCTCATCGTCGCCAATCTCTCGAATCGTTTGCAAGGCCGCGGCCAGATCCGCGCCGTCGTGACCCAATACCGGTGTGCGCGTGCCGATTCGGGGCTGCCGCGCGGGCGCGTCGGTGTCGGTGCGCAGCTCGTCGTAAAACCGCCAGTTGCGCATCCGCTCCCGCAGCTGCATCAACTCCGGCGCCCGCACCGGGTCGGCCAGCTCACTGAGCATCGAGTCGAAAGGCCGCAGCACGTCGGCGATCACATGCCAGCCACCGTCACCGTCTAGCACCCGTGCAGTCGGGCCACCGCGCTGAGCTATCACCGTCGCGGGGCGCCACACCGGACCGACCCACAGCGCCTCGACTTTGACCTCCGGATCGAGCCCGAACTCCGTGCGCGTGGCAATGGGCAGTCCGAGGTCCAGTGCATAACCGAATTCGTCACCGGCAAAGCCCAGCTTCAGGCTGACCGACTCCGTTCGCACCGTGCCCTGAACCCGATGACGCCCCTGGCGCACTGACTTACCGATCACCGCCGGCCCGGCCCATATCGTTGAGCTCAACCCGCCTTCGCGGGACAGCGCAGCCACCGCGCCGTTGCGGGCCGAGTCCGCCAGCAGACGCAACGCTCGATACAGGTTGGACTTGCCGGTGCCGTTGGCACCGGTTACGACGTTGAGCTGGCGTAACGGAACGACCAGCTGGCGCAGCGAGCGGTAATTCTCCACGGCGACCGTACCCAGCACCTGGCCACGCTAATCCAACGTCGACACCGTCCCCCAGATAGGTCCCCGATACTGCCTCGGCCGTACCGTCGCGGCTGACCACCCACGTGTGCAGTGGCGGCGGGCTACCCGGGTGGTCTTATTGGCCCGCGTTTTGGGCGAGATCAATGGCGTACTGGCTCACGAAGTGACCCGCCGAAGGGCCCCCGTTGCATGATCCGTCGGATTCGCCGGGACGTTTGACCCACAGATAGGCGTCGGCGTGCGCGCCCGCAGTAGCCGTGGTGGGCGGGGTGCCCAAGGCACGCCCGCCGGGGTTGCACCAGCTCAGCGCGGAGTCGGGCGCAGGTCCGGCGCCGTTGCGCGAGGTGTCGATCACGTAGTGCGCGCCGTTGGTCATCCCCGAAATCGCCTCGCCGTACCCGGTTTCCTCGTCGGTGCTGAAGAAGTTCGAGACGTTGAGGCTGAACCCTCGCGCATGGCCGACACCGGCCTGGTTGAGCCTGGCGGCGATTTCCTCGGCACTCAACCAGCGCGAGTGTCCGCCATCGACGTAGACGGCCGCGGCCGGATCGCGGATCAGGGTGTCCACCGCGTAGCGGATCAGATCGAAGCGTTCCTGGCGCTGGTCAGCCGACAGGCAGTCGGCCATGTCGAGTGCATCAGGTTCGACGATGATCGCCGCCGGCGAGCCGCCCAGGCCGGACGAGATGCTGTCGATCCACTGGCGGTAGTCCGCCCCCGACGCGAACCCGCCGGACGCGTAACTACCGCAGTCGCGATGCGGAATTCCGTAGAGCGCGAAAATCGGCATGCTGCCGGCAGCCTGTGCCGCGCCGGTGTACCCGGCGACCCTCGCGCCTACCGAACCGGCTGGAAATGCCTGGTCAAGCCAGTACGCCTGCGGGGTATTGGCGATGGCGGTCAGCTGCGGACTCGGCGGATTGGCGTTGCGCGCGGCGGCCATGGCCGTCGACGCCGGGTCCACGTAAAAAGGCTGTCCAGCCAGCGGGTTTCCCGTATCGGCCAGACGCACCTCAGGGGCAGCACCGACATGCACGGCACCGGCAGAAACCAGGCCGGCAACGGTCGCAACCGCCAGAAACGGGGTGATCCACCGAGCGACAGCAGCTGCAGCTATTGACATCACGTCAGTAAAATAGTGCGGCGACGTGAGAAACGCCAATCCTTCGAGTCGAACGCACAGGCATTGCGGCTGCTTTTCCTTCGCACAAGTGCGCAACTCGTCGCGTCCACGAACGAGTACTGCTCGTCATGCCGGGCAAGCCAGTCCCAGGCCTGTTCCTCGAGGTCGGCAGTGAGGTGCTCCACGCGAACGACCGCGCTGAAGCGCTGAAGCGGATTGCGGCGGCGCCGACGGCGGCCCGCTGACCGCTTCGCCGGTTCGGCAGTGTGCAGGTCTCGCCCAAGCCCGGGTTAGAGGTCAGAACAACTGGTGGTTTGCTGGCCCACAAGTTCTTCGCGATCTCGTGCCGGGCATCTTGGCGTTGCCCAGCGCGGCCCAAAGGCCCAAAGAATGTGTCGGCGAAGATCATTCGCGCTTTCCGGGTCCGCCGCTGCCCTCATCCCCACCGCCAGCGTCGCCGCCCGCCACCGCTCCGGGCAGCGCCGCAGCCACCAACCCGGATGCAGCGCATGCTGGGGCCCGACGCGATGAACGCCGCCGTCACTCCGCAGCCGGGCATACAGCGGGTAAGGGTCCTGGATGGCCGCGTCGCCGAAGAACTCGGCCGGGTCGATGGTGGCCAGTCATTGCGTGTCCCGCATCGTTGAAATCAGTATCGGGGCTCTACCCCGTCTGCTGCTCTGCTCGTTTGTAGTAGCACAAGCAAACCCATGTAGGTTCTCGCCAACGAGCTGCAACTCACGACCGTCGCGACCTGCGACGCTCCCGGTCGTCTCACCGCGATTCCGCCCAGTTTGTCTCACGATCCGGTTGATTTCCTGCGCGCGATCAGTGTTCACCGGCAGTCCCGGGCGTCTTGGCTTCGGCATCGCGGTGCATGGATCAGTCGAGGTGCCGGTCGACATCCATCCGTTGGTGGAGTATGCGCACCACATCGATCACGTCGACGCTGGCAATCCGGTAGTACAGCGTGTGCGATGCGACATGGTGCTTCCGGTAGCCGGGGCGGACTTCGTCGCAGGCCCTTCCGATCATCGGATTGTCAGCGACTCGTTCGATTGCCCGCTGGATCTCACGAACGTACTTCTCGGCCTGATCGTCGTCCCAGGTCTCATAGGTGTAATGCCAGATCTGTTCTAGATCCGCGCGTGCGGCGGGCGAAAGTATATACCGGCTCACCCGTGGCGAGGTTTCTCAGCCCGCTTGCGCGCAACGAAATCATCGAAGTCGAATTGTGTTGACTCGCCACTTCGTTCGCCAGCGATGAGTGCCTGGCGCAGTGCGCGCAGCCGGGTCTCACGATCTTCAAGCAATCGCAAAGCAGTACGCACGACGTCGCTGGCCGAGCGGTATCGGCCCGACGCGATCTCCTCCTCGATGAACGCGCTGTAATGCTCATCGAGGCTGAACGACGTATTCTTGCCCACGCACCCGAGAATACCAACTATTGGTATCAACGCCGAAGCGAGTGTTTTTCCGCCGCCCACGATCGCCTCGGAAGCGTCTGACAACTGCGTGCCACCAGGCCCGCGCAGCCCTTGGCCCGTCCATTCCGAGCTCGCCTCGGCGGTCCCCTCGATTCGTCGAGGTGACACCCGTCCCGTAATGCGTCGAATGGGAATGCTTGATGCGCCAAGTGAATTGGCCCCATCGACATACCGCGGCCGTGACAGATCCGCGATAGCTGCGCGTGGGGGCAAATGCTTCTCGGCTGATGTTGTGGTGATCCAACCAGTCGAGCGTGCCGCCTTCCATGAAGCTCAAGAATCCCTCCAAAACCACGCGGAGCGCGTCTGGCCAAGGGTGCCCGGGGCTAGGCGGCCGGGTGGCCCCGGGGGGTCGCACCCCGGGGCCACCCGGCGGGCTAGGTCCCAAAATGCCGCTGCCGCGCCTGAGCGGGTGGCGCGTCGGCCGCCATACTTTAGCGGTGGCGATTCAGTGAGCCGGTCGGCTCACTGATCGACGGCATCCTGGTCCATGTTGCGCTTCGAGCGCACAGTCGGCCGCGTCGAGCGCCGCCGCGGAATGCGGTCTGTGATGCCACTCAGCGTGTTGACCATCCTGTTGAGGGTATCGACTGCAGACTCGAGGGTGTCGGCGGTGGGCGTCAACCTCTCCACGGCGGGCTGCAGCCGACTCAGGATTTCAGCGGCTTCGGTGAACTGTTCGAGCGGTCCATTCTTAGCCAGCAGCTTGTCGATGACGCCGTCCGCGGCGAACATCCGCTCGATAATGCCGTCCTCGGCGAACATCCGCTCGACCGGCCCGTCCTCAGCGAGCAGCCGATCTGCGAGCCCACCGGGCGCCAGAATCCGCTCTAGCGCGGTACCTTCAACGGATACCCGATCGAGTAAACCGCCGGGCGCGGTCAACAGGTCGACAACCCCACCCGGACGCATCAGCTTGTCCGCCGGCCCGCCGCGGACCAGTGCGCGCCCCATCGCCCGGTCGTTTTCGGTTAATTCGGCAACTCGGTTGGCGCCGACGAGTGCGCCGCGCAACGGAAATAGATCGGTAATCGGATCTACGGTCTTCGGGCCTTCCTCGCCCAAGGATTGCTTCACAGCCCCGAGCGCGATGGCCGCAACGGCGAGTCCGGCGTCGGCCACCGCGACGCCGGCCCGGACAGGGGCTATCGCTGCACCGACAATGGCTTTGCTGATGTTCACGCCGCAAGTGTATGGCTCGGCGTCGTCTCCGATGGGCGACAGCGCCAATGGGGTGGCAGAGAATCCAGGTGATGATCTACGTCGCAAACAGGGCTACTGAACGAGGCCAATGTCGCCCGCGCGCAGCGGCGCCAAACCCATGTCCGTCGCCCGCAACCGTGCCATGGACGCCGGTTGCCCAAGAACAAGTGCGCGAGAATTGTGTGACTACACCCCGAGAGAATGAAATCCCTTGTCCCAGCAGGAAGGTTCGCAGACTGCGTGGCGGATGCCGATCGGTCTGACTCCGAGTTGCCGGCGCCCTGTCTCTGCTGCGGCCCATGGCGATCACCTCGGCCCTGCAACGGATCAGACTGCTTCGGTGACCCGATCGTCACATGGCCGTCGGCGCACCCTTGGAATTGAGCAACCCGCGTGTCTCACGAACCTGGCGGATCCGCCGTCACTCCGCCATCATTCGTGAGATTCCGCCACGGTTCGTGCGAACCGACATTTATGTAGGTTCTCACGTTTGGTTGCATTTGGCCATGCGCTGACCTGGCCGTTTGCGAACTGTCTCACCGTGGCTGCACCGTCGGTTGTCTCATGAACCACTGCATTTCCTATGTCGTGGCGGTCGTGCAGCCTCAATAGCTTCGACGCCCCCGATACCCGATAGGTGTGAGGACGCTAATCCCGCCGCAGCTATGTCAGCCAGTCAGCAGCGTCGGCGCCGAATCGCTTCGGCCCCCGTGCGTGGACGCGCCGCTAGGCCTCAAATAAGCGAGCCGGTGTGAGATGGGTGGCAGTATCGCACAGGCGTGCGATTTGGCTTGGCGGTGGGGCGGTTTGTGAGGGGGCGATGGCTGTTGTCAGGTGCGTGAGCGGTCGCAGTTTGGCTGGATCATTGGTTCTGCGTGAGGTTT
>NZ_UPHQ01000114.1 GCF_900566055.1 Mycobacterium innocens | reverse complement strand
CACAAGCGCAGGGGATGTTGTTCCGCTACATCGACGGATGGTACAACCCACGTCGCATCCAAGAAGGCCTCGACGGACTCTCACCCGACGAGTACGAAGCTGCCTGGAAGACCAGCCAGCAGCAGCAGCATGACCCCCAAGCGGCTACCCTCCAACCCTCGAGGGAGTCGGTCCCAGATAGAAAAGTCTCCGGGAAACCGGGGGAGGTCTAGGGCGTGCCGTTGAGGCTCGCAAAAGTCCACCTGGAAGTCCGGCCGTCGCTGAGGGTGACGGTGACCGTCTGGTTGGCGCAGTTCTTCCACTTGCCCGCCGAATTCTGCACGAACCGACTGGCCTCGTCGGCGGACGGAAAGGCCACCGCGGCCTGGCCGACAAAGTGTTCACGGTAAGGCCCCAGCTCATACAAGACTTGGGCTCTCACTGCGGTCTGGCCGCTGCCCGCATACACCGTGCGGCATTCCTACCCGGTCCGCCCGAACCTGACACCTGCAGGCACCCAGAAACGTCAGCCAGTCGGGGTTGAGTGGTCGGTAGTTGAGGTAAGGAGCGGGGCACTCTGGAAGCGCATCAGGGTCAAAAGGCTCTTTACTGGAGAACGGGCGAAGCCGAACCTCATTGCCTACAAGCGCAAGCTCGGCGCACGTGATCTGGCGGCTGGTTGCGATGGTCGATGGTTTACAGGGAAGCAAAAACTGAAACGAAGTAGCTGATCGATCTGACGAGATTAATGGAGCATGATAGATGATTCGGCGCAGGTCCTTGCTGAAAGCAGCTAATTTCCTGCTGGCATTCTTCATTCTTGCCGCCTCGGCTCCAATGTACACGCAATTCGGACAGCCAGTAAATACCGCGCCCAAACGCCCATGGGAAAACAAATACCTCTCTCCGGATGAGCGGGCTGATCTGGTCATCCAGCAGATGACACTCGACGAAAAAGTACAGTTGCTTCACGGCTTGGGATGGCGCATTCTCCTTGACGGAACGACGTCAATGCCTGGTGTGCGTTCTCTGGGGGGCGCGGGTTTCATCCCCGGTATTGAGCGCTTGGGGATTCCAGACCTGCAGATGTCCGATGCCGCCGTTGGTGTTGCGCGTGGGGCCCCGCGTAGCCGCTATTCCACGGCACTGCCTTCCGGCGTGGCTGAAGCCTCGAGTTGGGATCCAGAAATCGCATACGAATACGGCGACCTCATCGGCACCGAGCTTCGCGACCAGGGCTTCAACATGTCGTTGGGCGGCGGAGTCAATCTTACCCGCGAACCGCGTAATGGCCGCACCTTCGAATACAAGGGCGAGGATCCGATTCTCGCCGGCACCCTGGTCGGCGAGGAAATCAAAGGTCTGCAGAATCAGCATGTGATCGGCAACATCAAGCACTATGCAGTCAACGACCAGGAAGACGGCCGCCACTTCGCCAACTCGATTATCGGTAAGCGCTCGATGCAGGAGTCGGACTTGCTCGCGTTTCAGATAGGCATCCGTAATTCAGACGTCGGCGCGGTAATGTGCTCCTACAACTTGATCAACGGCACGTATGCCTGCGAGAACCATTATCTCCTCCACGATGTCCTCAAGGAGGTCTGGGGATTTAAGGGCTTTGTCGTTTCCGATTGGGGCGGAACGCACAGCACTGTGAACGCGGCCAAAGCCGGGCTTGACATTGAAATGCCGGGCAACGACTATTTCGGCGAGCCACTCAAAAAAGCGGTTCAGGGCGGAGAGATTTCCCAGCACCAGCTGAACTCCATGGTTCACCGCGTCCTTCGCACTGAATTCGCCACCGGCGTCATCGATTATCCTGCGCATCCGAAGGTGGTCGACGTAATGCATGGCTTCAAGGTCGCGCAGCGGGTTGAGGAGGCTGGCGCGGTGCTTCTGAAGAACGCAGCGAACCAACTGCCACTGGACGCGTCCTCGATCAAATCCATCGCGGTCATTGGCGCCCGTGCCGACGTTGGCGTCATCTCGGGCGGTGGTTCGGCCCAGGTCGATCCCGCCGGAGGCAATCCCGTTATTACGCCCGGCGTCAATAGCGGCGATATCACGGCGTTCCCCCCGGGATGGGTCTATCACCGCTCGCCGCCAGTAGACGCTATTATCCAACGAGCCCCTCAGGCAAAAGTTGAATACAATCCCGGAAATGATCCGGCGTCCGCAGCCGCGCTGGCAAAATCCTCCGAAGTCGCGATTGTCTTTGCTGTCCAGCATGAGTCGGAAGGTGCCGATCTCCCCAACCTCTCTCTCCCTAACAATCAGGACGCGCTGATTCAGGCCGTCGTCGCCGCCAATCCGCATACCATCGTGGTGCTTGAGACGGGAGGAGCGGTAACCATGCCCTGGCTGGATCAGGTGAGCGCCGTGCTTGAATCGTGGTATCCAGGCATACGTGGCGGACAGGCGATAGCCGCCATTCTTTTCGGCGATGTCAACCCGTCCGGCAAGCTGCCGATCACCTTCCCGAAAAGCGAGGCTGATATGCCACATCCCGACGCGACGAAACCGCCGGCCGAGCCACCTACCCCCACGCCCGGCTTACCCGGCCCCAAGGTCGGCGAAAAAGTCTTCGATGTGCATTATGGCGAAGGCCTGAAGGTCGGCTACAAATGGTATGACGCGGAGAATAGGACGCCTCTGTTTCCATTTGGATTTGGCCTGTCCTATACCACCTTCTCGTACTCGGAACTGAACGTCACTCCCGGAGACGCGCTTGACGTCACCGTCCGCGTCACCAATACCGGCAGGCGCGCCGGGGAGGAGATAGCCGAAATCTATGCGGGTTTGCCAGAAAGTGCGCAGGAGCCTCCGCGCAGGCTGATCGGCTGGAAAAAGGTCGCACTCGAACCTGGTGAGTCGAAGGCCGTCACCGTACATGTAGAACCGCTGTTTCTTTCCATCTACGACGTTGACCGCAACGCATTCCAGCTCGTCCCCGGAGAATATTCGATATGGGCAGGAAACTCTTCGCGCGACCTGCCTCTGGAAGTAGCCGTCACCCACCAAGGCAGGTAAATGCAACTCAGCAGAGCGAATTCGCCTTGTTTTCGAGTCCTGTGACCCCGGAGTGGGACCGGAAGCGACGATGAATCACCGGGCTGGCCGAAGCCGCCGGCGGCGCCAACGACCACACATCAGCTGCAGCGCCGCACGTTGCCCAGTACCCCGCAGGTTGCTGACCGCCTATCTCGCTAACGCCCCTCAACTTTGGCGACCAATTTTTCGGCTAATCTAACTGGCGACCTTCGTTGGCGATGTGGTAGCTGCACGCAGTGACGTCGATGACCACATTGGACACCGCGCTCAGCGCACGCTGGCAGCCCCAGTTGTTGCCGGCTCCTACCTGGGTCTCGTTCAGCGTGATATTCGGCGGCTCGCCGTTGAGACTCGCCAAGGCCCACCTGATGGTCTCGCCGGTGCTTTTCGTGGCGGTGACCGTCTGGTTGGCGCAGTTCCACCGGCCACCCCAGACCCAGATAGCGCCGTAGAGCCGAGCGTGAAGGTCACGCACAAAGTGGTCGCTTTAATTTAGTAGCTCATCCAGCCCTAAGGAGCCCTCGATCGCCGCAGGCATCAGTTCATCGGACACTCGGTTCTGGAAGCCCTGTTCGTGGTCGTACACCGCGGCCCGTGTGATGGGTTTGTCAAGGATCTCGACGACCTCGTCGAGGAGAGCGCTCAGTTCATCATGCGGGAGTGGAGTGTCGCCGTAACCGGGCGTCAGCGACATCAACGCTTAGGCGATTGCCGTGACGCGATATAGCGCGCAATCGCAGCCGGACGGACGTAGCCGGCAGGAACCTCCCGGTTCTCGAGCTTGGCTGATGCCTTGGTGGCCCGGGCGACGGCCTTCTTGACGGCCGCCTTTGACGACGACCTTCTTGCAGCCGTCTTCGGCGTTTGACGCTCCACGGTGCCACCTCCTCGGCAAGTCATGCTACCGGTGCACGAAGTAGTACTGCCAGTGAAATGCAAGCCGCCCGGACTGCAGCGCCGCGCTGGCGTCCGCCGGCCAAAGGCCATTCGTCAAGAGCTCCGCTGCGCTACGGTCGCTGCACGCAACGCTGGACTTCCTGCTATGAGCCCGGTGACACGCCCCGCCCGCGGTGCTGCGAAGCGAGGAGTTCCCCAACAGTTGACAACCGTGACAATCTAGGGGCATCTCGACCAGGTGTGCACATCAGCTGAAGAGCGAACTACCAGCTCAAAGTATGTTTCTCTGGTCGGGCTGACAGGATTTGAACCTGCGACCACTTGACCCCCAGTCAAGTGCGCTACCAAACTGCGCCACAGCCCGGTGCCACCGAAACGACCCGGCGGCAGGTCGAAAGCCTACCGCAGACCAACGCCAAGCGCGGCCAGCACCTAGGCAACCTGCGAGCCGGCCCGCTCGGCACTCTTCCACACCAAGGACGAGTACACCGTCCGCCCGTCAGGCAAGGTCAATTCCGACGACAGGGTCAGCTGGTCGCCGTCGAGGTCGCTGTGCCGCAGATGAAACTGGCCCAGGTAGTTGGGCACCAGGGACAGCTTCGCCTCATGACGGATATCGCCCGTGGACTCGTCGACGAAGTACCGTCCGCTGTAGGCGAGATATCCCAGCGCCGCGGCCGCCGCCTGCTCGGTGGTGCCGCCGCTGGCTACCGGCCGGTCGTAGTCAGGCCGCCCGGACGACTGGATCTGCGCCGACATGTACCCGTCCGGGGTGTAGATGATCAAACCCTGCGCATCCGCACCGTGGGGGTATCGCACCGGGCCGTCGGGGCTGTCCCGCTCGACGTAGGACACCAGCTCCCAGGCTCCAACCAGCTTGTCACGCAATGCTTTTGCCATTTCCTATGCTCCTCACGATGCTTCCAACCAGCTGTTCACTTTCGCCACCCACGCCCGCAATGCCCGCGCCAGCTCTTCCTCGCGGCCGTAGAACCGCTGCGCCGGCACCGGCACGCTGACGGCCACCAGCTGATCGGTCACGCCATGCAGCACCGTCCCGACCGCGCAAATGCCGTCGGTCTGCTCCTCCCGGTCGTAGGCGATGCCGTCGCGGCCGATCTGGGCAAGCTCCTCGCGCAACGCTGCTCGATCGGTGATGGTGTTGGCGGTCAGCGGCATCAGCCGACTGGGCAAGGCCTGCGCCTGCCGTTCCGGCGGCAGCGACGCCAGCAGCGCCTTGCCGTTGGCGCAGCAGTACAGCGGAAAGGACTCTCCCACCGCGCTCACCGCGCGCAACCGCCGCAGCGGAACCACCTGGTCGATGAAATCTGCGCGGTCCCCGTCCAGGATCGACAAGTCCACCGTCTCGTCGAGTTCTCGTGACAACTGCGTCAGGAATGGGTGCAGGTCGGCCACCACGCTGAGCCGCACGGTGCTGGCCATGCGCGCGATCTCCGGCCCCAGCCGGTAGGGTCCCCGCGCCCCGCGCGAGGCCACCAGACCCTCGTCCTCCAATGCGTTGAGGATCCGGCTCACGGTGGACCGGGCCATTGCGACCCGCTCCCCGATCTCGACTTGGCTGAGCCCGCCGGGGTGCGCTTGCAGCACCCGCAAGATCTCGGCCGCGCGGGCAATCACCTGGATGCCGCCGCTGCGGACGTCGCTGCCTTCGGCCTTGGCGCTCATCGCCGAACTCCGGGCAGGCGCAGCAACGCCTCGGCCTTTTCAACCGAGGCGACCGGCAACTCCAGGGCCTGGACAAGACGCATGGTGCGCGTCAGCAGCGCCAGGTTGCTTGGCGCCAGCTCACCCTTACGCAAATACAAGGTGTCCTCCAGGCCCACTCGCGCATTACCGCCCAGGGCCAGGCCCATCGCGGTCAATTCCAGGTTGGCCCGGCCGATCGCGATGACTTGCCAGATCGCACCGGGAGGAAGCCGGCGCACCATCGTCAGCAGGTTATCGGCGGTGGCGGCCATCCCGCCGCGCACCCCGAGGACGATGCTGAACTGCAAAGGTTCGGCCAGCAGGCCTTCTTCCCGCAATCGCAGGCAGGCCTCCAGATGCCCGGTGTCATAGATTTCCAGTTCCGGTTTGATCTCCAGCTCGCGCATCCGGGCCGCCAATCGGCGGACGGCATCCGGCGGGTTGCGGAATTCGCCGGCACCGAAACTCATCGAGCACGGGTTGAGGGTGGCCATCCGCGGCCGCAGTTCGACCAGTTTTTCCCGCTCCTCGAACGGCACCGACAGGCCGACGCCGGTCGAAAGCTGGATCAGGATCGGGCAACGCTCGCCGATGAGGTCCATTGCCCGCCGCGCAATGTTGAGATATGCTGTGGGCCTTTCATTTTCGTCGCGCAGATGGATGTGGGCCACTGCGGCTCCGGCGTGATAGGCCTGTTCGACCGCGGTCGCGATTTCTTCGGGGGTCGTGGGCAACGCCGGGTTGTCGGCCTTGGTCGCGATGGGCCCGGTGGGTGCGACGGTGATGACGACGCTCACGCGCCTGCCTCCTGCGGATGAGCGATGGCCACCAGCAGCACCGCCGCACGCCCGGAACGGTTTTCCAGCGACCGCACCTCGCCTTTGGCGAAATGCACACTGTCGAACCGGCCCAAGACCGTTTCGGTTCCCTCGGCGGTGACGACCAGCTCGCCGTCGATCACCACATAGACGGTTTCCTCTCGGGCCGTAGCCTTTTCGGCGATCCCGCCCGGCTGGTAGGTGGACAGCCCCACCCAGAACCGCTCGGTGTGGCCGGCTTCGTGGCCCTGCAGCCGCACCGTGAGCACGTCACGGTGCAGCGCGGCAGCGTATTCCGGCGCCTGCGACACCCGGGTCACGTTCATCAGGCCCCCGTCTCGATGCGGTAGCTCCCGGTGGGGTCGACGATCGCCACCAGCCGAACGATGCAGCCGTCGCCACCCATCCAGCGCCAGGGGAAGGCGGCAAACGTGACTCGCTTGCCGGTGACCTTGTCCAGGTCGCCGCCGACGTTTTCGAAACCGTAGATGCCCTTCGACAGGATCGCGCGGTGGCAGGGCTCCCAGTCCGGGAAGTCGTCGAGTACCTTGCGACCCGTCTGCTGTTCGTATTCGCTTACCGCCCAAGGCAATAGACCGCCTTGGGCTTCCGCGGGGCCGTGTGGTGCGATGGCGGTGGCCAGCGGATGGTCCAGCGCCTGGGTGTCGGTGCCGACCGCCTTGACGCCCTTGGCCGCAAACCACTCCCCCGCTTCCTTGTAGAAGCCCGGCGAGTAGGCGTAGTACTCGGCGCTGTCGGCGTATTTGTGGTGCCAGCCGGTGTTGACGATGACGATGTCACCGGGTCGGATCTCGGGCGTAGCGTTTTCCAGGTCTTCGGCGGTGACGACACCCCACTTGTCTTTCGGGATCGACACGACCACCCCGGTGCCGAAGAATGCGCTCAGCGGGATCTCGTCGAGGAACGGCGTTCCCTCCACCACGTGGGCCGGCGCGTCGATGTGGGTGCCGGAATGCATGACGGTGGTGATCTTTTGGGTCAGCACCCGGCTTTTCGCCATGCCGTGCAGCCGTTCGATCTTGACGTCTTCGAAGTACGGCCAGGCGGGCACTCCGTGTCCCCACGGATGCGACAGATCGTAGAACTCCAGCTTGGACTCGGCATCACCGAGGGGCCACGTGAAAGTCATGGCTATTTACTTCCTTTCCGACTTGGGTCTTGGTCGAGTTGTGCACTGATGTGCCGGGAAAGCCGCGCCGCCGTGCGCTCGCGGGCGCCCGCGGGCCAGTCGAGGAATCCGTGTCCGGTGCGCGCCCCGAGTTGTCCCTCGGCGACCAGTTGGCGCAGCAAGGGGCTGGGATGCGGGTCGCTGTTGAGGCTGGGGATTACCGCGTCGTGGATGGCCAGGGTGAGGTCGAGGCCGATGTAGTCGGCGTTTTCCAGCGGGCCCAGGGTGGCCAGCCGGAGTCCAATTGTGTTGCGCACCACCAGATCCACCGTCTCGGCGTCGCACACGCCTTCAGCGACCAGCGCCATCGCCTCACGCCACAGCGCATGCTGAAGCCGGTTGCCGATGAATCCGGGGACATCGCGTCCGACCCGCACCGGCATCTTCCCGGCCTCGGTCAGCAGCGCCACGATGCGTTCCACCGTGTCCGGGGCGGTTCGATCGCTGGGCACCACCTCGACGACGGGAATGAGGTCGGGCGGATTCCAGAAGTGCGTACCGATTACTCGGCTGCCGTCGTCGACGCGTTCGGCGACCGCCCCGATCGGCAGGACGGACGTGTTGGTTGCCAGCACCGCATGCGGGGCCAGGCCCGCCAGGCGTTGGAAGAGTTCCTGTTTGACGGCCAGGTTTTCGACGATCGCCTCGACCACCAGGTCGGTGTTGTGCACCGCCGCGGCCAAATCACCGGTGGCGGTGACCGATCCGCGTTCTGCGCCGGTCACTTCGGCGGCTTCCGCCGCTGCGGCATCGAGGATTTCGGCGTTGGTGTCGGTGATGGCGACCTCGAGCCCCGCCGAGGCCAGCACGCCGGCGATGCGGCGGCCCATCAATCCGGCGCCGACGACGGCGGCCCGAGAAAACCCGTGAGACCTCAGCATGCGGTATAGCCCCCGTCCAGATACATCACCTGGCCGGTGTAGAAGCTCGATGCATCGCTGAGCAGATAGATCAGTGCGCCGACGAAGTCTTCGGGTTCGGCGAAGCGGCGCAACGGGATCCGGGCGAACATCGCCTCGCGGGTGGCGCGTCCCTTCTCATCGTCGGCGTACATCCACTCGGTCAGCTCGGACCGGAAAACCGTTGGGGCAAGGGCATTTACCCGGACTCCGTCAGCACCCCATTCGGCCGCCAGGGATTTGGCCAGCAGATCGGTTCCCGCTTTCGACGGGCAGTAGGCGCTGTAGCCGGCGGGGTGACCGAGCGCTCCGCGGACCGAGGAGACCAGCACGATGCTGCCGCCGTGGCCCTGCTCGAGCAGGACCCGCCCGGCCGCTTGGCAGACCAGCCAGGCGCCGCGCAGATTCGCATCCATCACCTTGTCGAAGTCTTCGACGGCCATCTCGGTGATCGGCGCGACGTGGTTCATGCCCGACGCCACCAGAACCCCGTCGAGGCGGCCGTGATGGGCAATGGCCGCAGCCACCATGGCGTGAGCGTCGGCCGGAGTCTCGGGCCGACGCTCGACCACCACCGCGTTGTCGATGCCGGCGTCGTCGACCAACTCGGCCAGGCCGGCGGCGTTGCCGCCGGTCAGGGTCAGCCGAGCACCTGCATCCGCAAGCGCCCGGGCGGCGACGCTGCCCAGCGAACCGGTGGCGCCGGTGATCAGTATGGACTTGTCTTGCACGCTGAACCGCGTCAAGCCCGGATGTGGCGCTTGCTGTGTCATCGTCACCATCTCTCACTATTCTCCTGCAATGCGGGTTTATTAACCCGTTATGTGAGAGATCGTAGGGGTGTGGCAACACGAGCGTCAACAAGCTACTCCTGTGATATAGGTCGCTATGTCCGTATTGCAGGATTTGAGCCGGAATGCTGACCGGATGGATCGCAGCGGTCAATAGATCGCACATTGCTCGACCCGCGCGATCCCCGAGCGGCCGAGAGGCTGGATACGGCGCCCCAGCGGCGGCTCGACACAGACGCCGGTTAGCCAACTCAGCTGCCGGAATGGGGATACGCTGGTTGTTTCGGCGGTCGATGATGACCGACCGGGAGCACTGTGATGTCCTACCTGGTGGCGTCCCAGAAATATTGGCTTCGTCGGCGGGGGATGTGGCGAATCTTTGCGCGGCGCTGAGCGCGGCAAACGCGGCGGCTGCGACACCCACGACAACGATGCTGGCGGCGGGTGCGGACGAGGTGTCCGCGGCCATCGCGTCATTGTTTTCCAAAGAGGCCCAGGCCTATCAGGCGCTCAGCGCCCAGATGGAAGCGTTTCATCAGCAGTTTGTCCAGGCGTTGAACGCCGGCGCGGTTGCCTATGCCAGCGCCGAGACCACAAACGTGGTGGAGCTCTTGCAGCAGCAGGCGCTCAATCTCATTAAATTAATGCGCCCACCAATCTGCTGCTGGGGCGACCGCTGGTCGGCGACGGCGCCACGGGACCGCGCCGGGCCACCCCGGCCAGGCCGGCGGACTGTTGTTCGGCAACGGCGGGAACGGCGCGCCTGGTGCTGCCGGCAAGGCCGGCGGCGCCGGGGGCGACGCGGGGCTGATCGGCAACGGCGGAGCGGGGGGCGCCGGGGGTAATGCCACTAGCGCCGCGCTCATAGGTGGGGCCGGTGGACACGGCGGGCACGGCGGGTGGCTCTACGGCAACGGCGGAGCCGGGGGCCATGGCGGGAACGGGACGCTCGGCGGGACCAACCGCGGCAACGGCGGCAACGGCGGCGCCGCCGGGC
>NZ_UPHQ01000006.1 GCF_900566055.1 Mycobacterium innocens | reverse complement strand
GTTACGCTCAGGCCGCCTTCCCCGCCGCCGCCGGCGGCGCGGGCGGTGCCAGGGGGCTGATCGGCACCGGCGGCGGCGGGGAAGGCGGCCTGAGCGTAACGGGGGCAGCCGGCTCGGGCGGTCATGGCGGCACCGGCGGCCTGTTGTACGGCAACGGCGGCGGCGGCGGCAACGCCGGCATCGGCCTCATCGGAGCTGCCGGCGGCGACGGCGGCAGCGCGGCGCTCATCGGCAACGGCGGTAGCGGCGGAACCGGGTCGATCGGCAAGCCCGGCGGCAACGGCGGCCGCGGCGGTCTGCTGTTCGGGGCGCCCGGCGCCCACGGCGGTCTGCTGTTCGGGGCGCCCGGCCGCCGCGGCGGTCTGCTGTTCGGGGCGCCCGGCGCCCGCGGCTAAAGCGGCGCTCAGTCGCTGGCCGGCAGCGGCTTGACCTCTTTGAGGTGCAGCTTGGTGTCACCGACGCTCAGTGACCCGGCGCCCGGTTTGGTCACCAGCACCTCGGCCCCGTTGTCGTCGACGTAGCGCTTGCCCATCACCGAGCCGTCGGCGAACGCCGGGTCGAGCTGGCCGGACCGCTCGGCGCCGATCGCCACCATCGGTACGCCACCGCAGCGCAGGTCGTCCAGGCTGTCCGCACTTCTGACGACGATGACCTGGGTGTCACACACCTGGCTGGCGAGACGGGTTCCGTTCTTGATCATGATGTCGTTCCTGCCAGTTCTTCGATGATCTGCCGGCGAAGTACCTTGCCGGTGGCGGTGGTTGGCAACTCGTCGCGAAACACTACCCGGTCCGGGGTACGTGACCCGCGCAAACTGCTCCGCACATGGTCGCGCAATTCCTCCGGGTCCGGGTCGGCGCCGGCCGACGGCACCACCACCGCGACGATCGCCTGGCCCCAGTGCGGGTCCTCGACACCGACCACGGCGACGTCACGGACCTGCGGGTGCTCGATCAGCACCTCCTCCAGTTCGGCGGGAGCGATGTTCTCACCGCCGCGGATGATGGTGTCGTCGCTGCGGCCGCCGATGAACAGGTAACCGTCGTCGTCGAGCGCCGCGATGTCCTTCGTGGGAAACCAGCCGTTGTCGTCGAGCACCGAACCGATTCCGGTGTAACGCCCGGACACCTGCTCGCCGCGAACAAACAACTCGCCGCTTTCGCCGGGTCCCAGCACGGTGCCGTCCTCGCCGCGGATCTGCACCTCGATGCCGGGCACCGGCCGGCCGACCGATCCCAACCGCCGGGCGACGGCCTGAGCCGAGGACGACTGCGCGGTGCGGTGGTCATCGGGGGTCAGGACCGCGATCGTCGAGCTGGTCTCGGTCAGGCCGTAGGCGTTGACGAAGCCGACATCCGGCAGCAGTTCCAGGGCACGGCGGACCAGCGGCAGGCCCACCCTCGAGCCGCCGTAGGCCAGGTTGCGTAAGGTGGGCAGCTTGTGTTCGCCGGTCTCGAGCACCGAGACGATCCGGTCCAGCATGGTCGGCACCACGGTGGCGGTGGTGACCTGCTCCGCGTTGACCAGCCGCACCCATTCGTGCGCGTCAAAGTCGGTCAGATACACCATCTTTCGGCCGGCGTACAGGTTTGACAGCGCCGCCCCGACCCCGGCGATGTGGTAGGGCGGCACGCAGATCAGTGCGGCATCTCCGGTGTCGGCCGAGTCGAATTCGACTGTCCCGGTGACGTAGCTGGTGAGGTTGTTGTGGGTGAGTTCGACGGCCTTGGGCTGCGACGTGGTTCCCGAGGTGAACAGCACGATCGCCACCGCGTCGGGGTCGGGAAATTCCGACACCGGATCGGCGCTGCCGGCCTGCGTCAGGAATTCGTCCGAGCTCATCGACGGTGCATCGCCGAGCATCCCCCGGTAGCGGTCGTCGGCGACCACCAGGGGTTCGGGCAGCCGGTGGATCAGCGCCTGGATGCCGTCGGCGGACAGCCGATAGTTGATCGGGGTGAAGGGTAGCCCGGCGCGCGCCGAGGCGAAGATCAGCAGCGGCAGCATCGCCCCGCCGGTGCCGACGTACACCACATGCCGGGTATTCGACGCCGCGAGCACCCCGGCGCCGCCGTCGGCGAGATCGCTGAGCTGCTGAGTCGTCAGCCCCAGGTCTCCCGAGACGACAGCCGTGCGGTCAGGGTTGCTCGACGCAGCCATCTCGAGCAGCAGCGAAACGCTCATCGGCGACCCTTCTCCGCTCCCCCAGACCTTTACACATCTAGCTTTTAGTGTAACCCCATGAGCGTCGGGGCTGGAGGACGGCGACCGCGACCGCGCAAACCAGGTCGCGGGCTTGTGAAAGGCCTAGCGCCAGGCCGAGATTCGCGGAATCCAACCGGGAACGTTGCGGCGGTACTCGACGTATTCGGAGCCGTAGCGCTGTCGCAGATGCGGCTCTTCCCAGAATCGGATGGTGACCACCTGGACCGCCCAGAAGGTGGCAAACCGCAGCAGCAACCAGCCCGACGCGGCCACGGCCGCCGCACCGAGCAGGATGCTCAGCACGCCGCTGATCATCGGGTTGTGCACATGCCGATACGGGCCCCGTACCACCAGCTGCACCGGTTCTCCGAGCGTGTTGCCCACCCCGAGGGTGCCGTGGCCCACCCGGTCGAACAGCGCCACCGTCGAGACCAACAGGCCGATGCCGACGGCGATCAACAGGGCGCCGACCGTCGCCAGCCCGGCTGCCACCGGCGAATGGAGATCCGGCGCCCGTACCCCCGATGCGACCACGATCAGCGCCGGTATCACCAGGCTCATGGTCACCGGAGCGATCAGGAACGAGATCAGGTGCCGCCACCAGAGTTTTCTCTGGTGCGTAGTCGTCACTATACTTCAACCTCCGTTCAAGAATGGGCGTACGCCTCGGCGTGGCGATCATCAACGGGTGTTGAAGTATGCTCACCGGCATGACAGAAGCCCGGCGCAGCGGCCGGTGGCGCACCGGTCAGCAGAACAAGCAGCGCATCATTGCCGCCGCCCGCGAACGTTTCATGCGCGACGGCTACGAGCGGGCCACCGTTCGGGCGATAGCCGGCGACGCCGGGGTGGACGTCGCGATGGTCTATTACTTCTTCGGCAACAAGGAGGGGCTGTTCACCGCGTCGGCGCTGACCGGTCCTGAGCAGCCACTGCATCAGTTGGCCACGCTGCTGGACGAGGGGATCGATGAGATCGGCCCGCGGCTGGTCCGCCGTTTTCTCGAGCACTGGGACGAAGGTGCGGAGTTCGAGCCACTGCTGACGCTATGGCGTTCAGCCGCGATCCAGCCGCAGGCGCGAAAGATCTTGCACGACAGCCTCTCCGGCCCGATCGCCGAGCGGCTCGCGGCCGAGTTCGGAGTCACCGATGCGCAGTTGCGGGCCGAGCTGGTGGCCAGTCATCTGGCGGGATTGGCGTTCGCGCGGTACCAGCTGAAGATCGAACCGATCGCGTCGACCGGCGTCGAGGAACTGGTCGCCTGGCTGGGACCGACCGTGCAGCGCTACCTGACCGATGCGGCCCCGTAACTACCGCGAGCAGACGCAAAATCGCCCGACACGCCGAGCGTGCGGGTGATTTTGCGTCTGCTCGCGGGCTTAGGTGCCGGTCCAGCGCGGCGGGCGCTTCTCGGCGAACGCGATCGCGCCTTCCCTGGCGTCGTTGGACATGAACACCGGACCGAAGATCTTCACCTGCTCGGCGAACCGGCTTTCCAGGCTCCAGCCACGTGATTCGGTGATGATCCGCTTGGTGGCGGCCACCGCCAGCGGCCCGTTGGCGGTGATCTTTTCGGCCAGCGCAATAGCTGCCTCGAGCGCCTTGCCCGGCTCGGCCAAGATGTTGACCAGACCCAGCTCGTGGGCGCGTTCGGCGGGCAGGTTGTCACCGGTGAGCGCCAGCTCCATGGCGATCGCGTACGGAATGCGCTCGGGCAGCCGCAGCAGTCCCCCACCGCCGGCGACCAGGCCACGTTTGACCTCCGGAATGCCGAACGCCGAATCCCGGGCTGCCACAATCAGATCGGTGGCCAGTGCCAACTCGGTACCGCCGGCCAACGCGTAGCCTTCCACCGCCGCGATCAGCGGCTTGGCGGGTGGACGTTCGGTGAACCCCAGGCCGCGGCCTGCGACGACGACGTTCTCGCCGCGGGCGAAGGCCTTGAGATCCATTCCCGCGCAGAACGAACCGCCCGCGCCGGTGAGGATGCCCACCGAGAGGCCCGCGTCGGAATCGAGGCGGTCCATCGCGTCGGCCAGACCCCGGCTGACCGCGGCGTTGACCGCGTTCTTGGCCTTCGGCCGGTTGATTGTGATGATCAGGATCCGATCACGCTGTTCGACAAGAACTTCGGGTTCGTTGGTGCCGGATTCTTCGCTCACAGTGGTTAGCCGCTCCTTCTGATGTGGATCAGGCTGTGGCCGTCACGCTTGCGCCAGCGCCAGCTCGACGACCGTCAACTCTTCGGAAAGACCAGCAGCCCTTCGTATTTCAATGAAATCGGCGATCATGGCCTCGGTCACCTCGTGCGGGTCCCTGAGGGTGGCGCCGTCGGTCAGCACCGAGATGTTGAGCTGGTCGACATAGCTCCACACGGTAATGTTCAGGCCGCTGCCCGCGGCCAACGGGCCCACCGAATAGATCTCGGTCACCTGTGCACCGCCCACCCGGCCGCGTTCGCGCGGCCCGGGAACGTTCGAGATGTTCAGGTTGAGCATCTTGTTCTGGCCATCGCGGCCGGACATCCACCGGAACATCGCCTCGGCACCGGCCGGTGGGAAGTAGGCCGCCCAGCGGCTGATCAGTTCCGGTCCCAGCAGCTGGTGACTTTCCTTGGCCGACAATGCGTTCTCGCGACAGCCCTGCACCCTTTCCAGCGGGTCGTCGCAGTCGGCCGGCAGCGCCACCAGCATTCCGCTGAAGTGGTTCCCCGAGATCCGCTCCGGTGAGAAGTCGTAGCTGACCGGGACGGAGGCGAGCAACGGTTCGGCCGTGCCGTCGTAGCGCAGCAACAGGCTGCGCAGCGCTCCGGTGGACATGGCCAGCACCATGTCGTTGATCGTCGCCCCGAGCCTTTTCCCCGTCTCCTTGACATCGACCAGCGCCAGGGTGGCGGTGGCGAACCTGCGCTCCGGGGTGATCTTGTGGTTCATGAAGGTCGGCGGCGGGGTGAACGGCCGGGTCAACTCGGGAGAGAGCTTGCGCGCGCTGCGCCGCACCCGGGCCAGACCCTGCGCGGTGTAGCGCATTGTCGCGGGGACCCGCCCCAGGTGGCGCAGGTGGTCGACGAACGCCGAACTCATCAGCTCCCGCTTGCTCGGGGCCGGGTCCGACACGTACGGGTTGCCTTCCGGTCCCGGCAGCAGATCCATGCCGCGTGCCATCAGGTTGGCCGAGGCGACCCCGTCGGCCAGCGCGTGGTGAATCTTGGCGACCACCGCCACCCGGTGATTGGCAAGGCCCTCAACGAAATACATCTCCCACAGCGGGTATTTGCGGTCCAGCGGGGTGCTGGCGATCTGGCCGATCGCCTCGTCCAATTCGCGCCGGCCGCCCGGCGGCGGCAGCCTCCAGGGCCGGATGTGGTAGCTGAGATCGACCTCGCAGTGCTCACGCCACATCGGATGGTGGAACTTGAGCGGGATGTCGATCAGTTGATAGCCCAGCGGCTCCAGCTTGCCCATGCGCCCGCCGATGACCTCGCGAAACGCGTCGATACCGAACTGGCGGCTGTCCGGGTCCAGCTCGATCACCGCGACCTTGATGGTGTGCATGTGCACATTCGGTGTTTCGCTGTAGAGCAGTACCGCGTCCCAGCCGCTGAGCCGTTTCACCGCAGCCCCCTGGTCATAGCGCGACTTTACAACCGGCGCAATCGGCCGGTGCCTAGATGACCTCTTTTGCGAACTGATTCCGGGTGCGGTGAACGTGGTTGAGGAACAGCGAGATCGCGTGGGTGGTCGGGCCGGTGCGAGCGCCGTCGAGCAGGTCGAAGCCGTGGCCGGCCCCGGGCAACTCCACGTAGGCCACCAGCGACCGCGACGCCGCACGTAGCCGCTCGACGAAGCTGCGGGCCTGCGCCACCGGAATCACCCCGTCGCGGCTGCCGTGAATGACCAGGAACGGCGGCGCATTGGTGTGCACCCGGGCTATCGGCGATGCAGCCAGGTATACGTGCGGGTGGCGGGCGATTCTGCGCTTGACCACGACCCGCTCCAAGAAGTCGACGAACCGCACCCGCTCCGGGGTGGAACGGTCCTGCCAGTCGTAGCGGCCGTAGATCCCGACCGCGGCGTCGACCGAGGTGTCGGAGCCGTCCGGCAACTCGCCCTGGTAGTCGGGGTCGTTGGCGGTGAGCCCGGCCAATGCGGACAGGTGGCCGCCGGCCGAGCAGCCCGCTATCGCGATGAAGTCACGGTCGCCGCCGAATTTGTCCACGTTGGCCCGCGCCCAGGCGATGGCGGCCTTGACGTCTTGGATGTGGCGCGGCCAGCGGTGGTGCGGCGCGACGCGGTAGTCGATCGATAGGCACACCCAGCCCTGCTCCGCCATGCGCGACAGCAGCGCATACCCCTGCATGGTGCGGCTGCCGTGTATCCAGGCGCCGCCCGGGACGAACAGCAGCACCGGCGCGGGATGGCTGGGCAGCTCCTTGCGGCGCCACACGTCGAGCAACTGCGCCGGGCTGTCGCCGTAATGGACGCCACGGCGGTGCAGGTAGCGGCGGTGCCGCAGGACTTCGCAGACCGGTGGGGTGCGCTGCGGCGCCGGCCATTCGAGGTCCAGGTCGGCGGCCGCCACGATGCCGCGCAGCGCCGCGGCCGAAACCTCGTTCGTGCTGGCGCGGTCGCGACGGCGGAGGCCGCTGGTTCCCGGGGTGAGCCAGTCCCTGGCCCTGGTGGACACGAATTCCGGTGCATGCCGGGCACCCCAGACGCTCATCGCGGTGACACTGCCCAGCGGCTCGAGGTGCTTGCCGACCACCGGGAGTGAAGCCCCGGCGACGCTCAATGCCAGCAGATAGTCGCCCGGACGGGCCCGCAGCAACCATTTGACCTGGGACATCATTGTCGGGCCGCTCGCCGTCATGGAGGGAGCGTACCCCGCCGGGTTCGCGCTAACCACGATCACATTGCGGTGGTTCGCTGCCGCGCTGTGGGCTGCCGGCGCCCCGTCGACGCCCAACGGCGCGCCGGGCAGCGTAAACGACGGCGCTGACGGCGAACATCGCCGCGGTCAGCGACAGCCATCTGCCCAGAAACGGCTGCTGAGTCTGTCCGGTCGCCGCCAGGTAGGTCGGTGCACCCTGTTCGATGATGCCCGGCAGGAAGATCAGCAGGGTCAGCCCGGCTCCCAGCGCCGGGACGCGAATGTGGTTGCGCGCGCTGATCTCTGGGATTTCTGGCTGAGAGCGGCCCCGCCGACGCCCAGGCGCCGCCAGGACGCGGTCGGCCAGCGCGTAGAGCGGGAAGAGCAGCAGGTCGTGTCCGATCACGGCGGCGGCGAACCAGACCGCGATCGACTGCCACCAGGTGCCGGGGTTCCACAGCGTGGCGGGCGTGAAGGTGGCCAGGAGGTAGCCGAGCAGCGCGAAGCCGGACAGCATCGTCAGCAGGTGCAGTGGACGAGCGCCGTAGTAGTGGACGAACCGCTTTGTCGCTCTTAGCATTTCAGCTCGGCTCGAATTCGATGGCGGCGACCCATTTGGTGTTGTGCACACCCGGCAGCGCGGGAACGATGATGCGGGCCGGGTAGCCGTGGTCAAGGGGTAGGTCGTTGCCGTTGACCCGCAGTGCAAGTAGCGCATCGGGATCGTTGATCTGATTGGCCTGCAGGCGCGCCGTGCCGAATGCGCCGCCGCGCTGCAGCGATACCACTCGCGCCGAGCGTGGTGCCGGTACCCCGGCCATTCGGGCCAGGTCGGCCAGCCGGACCCCGGTCCAGGTCTGCACGGTCGACCAGCCTTCCACGCAGGCTATCGGCAGCCTGGCGACGCGCTGCGGCAGTCCGGCCAGGGCGGCCCGATCCAGTACCACCTCCGCCGGACCGCCGCGCAGCGCCAGCCGCCACTTCTCGCCGACGCTGTCGGGTGTGATCGCGGCGGCTGCGGCGGTCTTGTTGACCGGGAAATCTCGACCTCGTCCGCGTGGCAAGAGCAGTGCCACGCGGCGCGCCGGCCCGCCGAGGGTCTGGCCGACGGTCAGCACCGCGATCAGCAGTACACCGGAGCCCACCAGTGCCAGAGCGCCGCGCCTGCTCACCGTCGGCTCCGCCGGGTCGGCGGCCACCAGCCCATCGGGATCCGGCGCTTCGGGCCGGGTGTCGGTCACGTTGGTGCGCAACACTTCTCGCATCGACAGCGACCGCAGCCCGGTGATCATGCGCGGAATCTTGAGCGCGATATGCATCAGGAAGCCGGCGATGAAGACCCACGCCCCGAAATAGTGCCCGGTGTAGAAGCTGAACCCGAAGATGTAGTCGTACTGGATGTTGAGCACCCCGGTGACGATCTCGAACAACACCCCACCGACCAGCATCAACAACGACGCCCGCTCCAGCAGCTGGGCGATCGACCGCGCGGGCGGCCAGACGAACAGTTTCGGGATCACTGACCACAGCTTGGCCAACACCACCGGGATGATCAGCAGACCCAGCCCCACATGGACACCCTGGGTCAGCCGGTACAGCCACGACGAACGGGTGGGCCAGGCGAATGCGGGCAGCCGCAGCCAGCCGACGTCGCCGGGGATCGCCTGACCCAACTGCGGTGCATAGGCGCTATAGGACAGCAGCCCGGTGATGACCACGATGGGCAACGTCACCAACAGCACCAGTCCGAACACCGATGTCAGCCACGGGCCGCGCAGCGGGCTCCGAAAGCGGTTCAGCCGGTGCGCACCCGGCGGTGGATGACGCTCCAGAGTGCGCCACAGGCCGGCGGGAAAGCCGTGGGCTGAGTCTTGTCGTCGCTCCGGGACACCTACTGGGCCGCCAGGCTGGCGATCACCCGCCTGCTGATCCGCGGCAGGTCCGGCTGCGCCGCCAGTGTCGCGGCGCTGTTTACGCCAACCCATGCCCGTCGAATCCACGGCCCGACCTCCCGCGCTGACTCTAGGCGAACCCGGCGTGCGCGGACACCAATGGCGCGCGCATCCAACTCGGCCACAGGACACCCGCCGCGGCACAGTAACTCGGCAGCCCGGGCCAGACTCCGCGGTGGGTCCCTTATGCCCAATGCCCGGCGGCGGTGACACAAACTCCGCCGCCACATCGTGCGCCCGCGTCCGGACACATACTGGGTGGGTGCGCGCCAACGTTGACGTCGTCCATCCGGATCTGCGCCGAACCGCCCGCTTCGCACCACGAAGGCTGGTCGGTCCCCGGACACTGCCGGCAATCCGGGCGCTGATCGCCCTGACCAGCCGCGGGACGCCCAGCGATGTCGAGGTGATCACGCTGGGCTCGGGTGCCGGCGTACGGCTCTACCGGGGCACCGGCGTTGCCGAGCCGACACCGGCCCTGCTGTGGATTCACGGTGGCGGATATGTGCTGGGCAAGGCCGCTCAGGATGACTGGCTGTGCCGCCAGTTCGCCCGGACACTGGGCATCACCGTCGCCTCGGTGGAATACCAGCTGGCACCCGAGCACCCCTACCCCGCGCCGCTGGAAGACTGCTACTCGGCGCTGCGCTGGCTGGCCGCGCTGCCCGCGGTGGACCCGGGCCGGATCGCTGTCGGCGGCGCCAGCGCGGGCGGCGGTCTTGCCGCGGCGCTGGCCCTGCTGGCGCGCGACCGCGGCGAAATCGCGCCGGCATTTCAGCTGCTGACCTACCCGATGCTCGATGACCGCAGTTCTGCGACCGCCGCCAACCCGCGCTATCGGATATGGGATACCCGCGCTAACCGGTTCGGCTGGGCGGCGTATCTCGGCGATGCGGATCCCCGGGTGGCGGTCCCGGGCAGACGTGCGGACCTGCGCGGCCTGGCGCCGGCGTGGATCGGCGTCGGCACCCATGACCTGTTTCACGACGAGGATCTCGACTATGCCCGACGGTTGGAAGCCGCCGGGGTGCCCTGTCAGGTCGAGCTGGTGCCGGGCGCGTTCCACGGCTTCGACCTGGTAGCACCGAAGGCCCAAGTGTCACAACGATTCTTCGCGACGCAGTGCGATGTGCTGCGGGCGGCGGTGACGCCGGCGGGTTGATTTCCGCCGAACGTAACGCCACGGCAAAATTCGGGCCCCGGACTTTCGCCCTGGCGTTACGCTCGCGGGCAATCCGGGCCGCTGGTATAGGCGATCTCGCCGCCGATGATGGTTGCGGTCACCAGGCCGGCGTCCAGCTGAGCCAACGCCGTCGCGGGCGGCTGCGACAGCACGCACAGGTCCCCCGGTTGCCCCGCCGCAACCGTGCGCGCCCGCCCCGGCTCATCCGGGTGGCCCAGAAACATTGTCAAAGCTGTTCGCGCCGCGACGCATTCATCGGGATTGAGCATCGCCCCGCCGGATGTGGCGCGATGCACCGCGGCGCACATGGCCGCCCACGGGTCGCCGTGACCGAACGGCATATCGGTCGACAATGCCACCGGCACTTGTGCGTCCACCAACGACGCGACTCGCCAGAGCAGATGATGCTCGACGGCCGGGACCTCGGCAAGGTACTGATCACCGCGCTCGGCAACGAAATTGGGCTGAGTCACCACGGTCACCCCGAGATCGCACAGGTCGGCCAGGTTATCGTCGGGCACCACGGCGGCGTGCTCGATCCGATCGAGCGGATGGCTGCCGGCGGCGCGCAGCGCCGCGATGGTCACCACCAGCTGAGCCGCGGTCACGCAGTGCACCGCCACCGGGCGGCCGGCGTGGTGGCAGCCGGCGATCCAGGTCGTCAGGGCGTCCAGATCCAGCCGGTCGTCGTGCAGGATCTTCTTGCCCGGCGCCAGAAACCGTACTCGCGGCCGGAATTCGCCGCGGCGATGCGCCGTCAGCAACGAGTCCATGTCGTCGGCACCGAGATCCGGGGTGGCGTCGGTGACTCCGGTGACGCCCATCGAGGTGAGCCGGTCGCTTAGTCGCACAAGGTCGGTTTCGCGCCGTGGCAACCCATCCGGCCAACCGGAATCGGCGCTGGGCAGCCGACCATCGGGGTGCCCGGCCAGGCCGATGCGGGCCAGTGCCGCGGAGTTGAGGATCCACAGGGCGCCACTGCGATGCTGGATGCGCAGTGGAATATCGGGCACCAGTGCATCGAGCACGTCGCGGTCCAACCGCCCGGCGACGGACTCGTGGTAGCCGATCGCGCGGATCCACCCGTCGGAGCTCGGCCCGGCCATCGAAAGCGCCTGTACCAGAAGCTCTTTGGTGAGAATGGCGGGTGGTCCGACGAGCAGCGAATCCAGGGCCGCGGCCGCCGAGCGCAGGTGCATATGGTGGTCGTGCAGGCCGGGCAGCACCGCACCGCCGGCTGCGTCGAGAACCCGTTCACCCGGCGCCGCCACCAGGCCGTCACCGACCTCGTCGATCAAGGCGCCCACCCGGATGTCGGCTCTCGTCCCGTCGAGCAAGGTGGCCCGCCGAATCAGCATGGCAGCGCGCGTCGTTGCCCGACGAGGCGGCGCACGGCGTCGTTGTCGGCACCGAGGTCGGCGGCAGCCCCGCACGGCGGCGGCGGCGACGGTGGCAGCGCCGGGTATGTCGATACCGATGCCGTCAGTGGTTGTGCGGCGTAGCTGGCGGCAACGGCTGCCAGGGATACGTCGATGAGTTCGCCGCCGCCGCGCCCCAGCGATTCGGTGATCGCCTGGCTTGCCTCGATGCCGGCCAGCGGGTCGGCGATGGCGTCGCCGCAGAACACCGGCCCGTCGGCAGCGGATCCGACGAGTCCACCGGCCACCGCGGCATCGTCACCGAACGCCGGCCGTCCGGACTGTTCGCCATAGCCGTTGATGCGCAACCAGATTCGCCCGGGCCGCGGCGCAACGCGGTCGGGCCCGAGCCGTCGTCGCGCCAACGCAGCGGGCCGCGAACCCTCGATCACGATGTCCGCGACGGTCAACAGCTGCCGCAGCTCTTCGGCCTGTTCGTCGAAATCGAGGCAGTACGAGAGCTTTTCACCGTTGATCCAGTCGAAGAAGGAGCGGTCGCCGGCTCGGGTGCCGTCGGGGCGGCGCGGGCTTTCGATTTTCACGACGGTCGCGCCCGCTCGGGCCAGCAGGTGCCCGCAGAGCGGACCGGCCCACATCGACGACAGGTCGGCGACGAGCAGACCGGCCGGTCCGCGCACCGCTCCGCGCGGCCCCACGCGACGAATCCGCGGCGGTGCGGCCGTTGCCTCACCCAGTGTCGCGGCGGGGATGTCGACGAGCTGGGTCCGCTCGACGACCGTGGACACGCACGACGTCGCGGCCCACCGCTGGATGGCGGGCCAGGGGTCGTCGGGCAGCCGATCGACCTGCAGCAGCGCGGGAACGGCGGCGACGTCGTCGGGGCGCGACAAAGTGATCGCGAGCCAGCCGTCGGCGGCCGCGAGCAACCGGGTGGCTCCGCCGGCCGACACCCGGCCCCGGCGGGTCAGTCCCAGCAATCCGGCCCGTCCGGTCAGCAGCGTGGCCGCATCGGCGGCGATCGTCTCGGCGCGGCTCAACACGTTGGCGCGGGAGAAGTCGGGCGGCCCGCCGGGCAGACCGGTCAGGTAGGCCAGCCCGGTACTCCCCCATCTGGCCAGGGTGCAGCTCACCCGGCCGAGCGTAATGCTCCCGTAGCGGTTCAGAACTGCCGCGCGGTGAACCGCCAGTCCAGCACCTGCCGGTCCGGCTCGGCCGCGGTGCCGACGGCGTAGACCAGCGACCGCAGTCCCAGCACGCCGCCGTTCCCGGTGGGCTGGGCGGACTCGACGTGCAGCTCGCTGTAGAGGGTGTCGCCCTCGCGCACCGGCCCGGTGTGGTCGCAGTGTTCCCAGCCCAGCACCGTCACCAGGTTCGGCAACAATCGGCAGGCCTGCGCGAACGCCAGCCCGATGGTGTGCCCGCCGTAGACCAGACGCTGCCCGCCGACGCGCGAATCATGGTGTGTCGCCGCAATATTCAGGGTGAGCCGGGCCAGCTCGGGGGCGCTGCTGACCAGGTCAGCGGTGCTGTGCAGGACCGAGCCGGCAATGCCGGCGTCGAAGTGCGGACCGGGCACCTCAGCGCGGAACACCTCGGCGTCCCAGCCGCTCGCGGGGTCGACGGCCGGTCCGGTCACGCCGGCGCCGATGGCGGATAAGTCATCTCCGGGGGCCTCGGGCCGGTCGGGCCGCCAATCCGGGCTCGCGGGCAGCATGGCGCACCGGTAGAAGTCGAGCACCAACCGGTCGGCCTGGTCGACGGTCGTCATCCGCAGCGCCGCCAGTCCGGTTGGGGCACGGCCCGGTTTGGCCGCATTGGCGCGCAACCCGACCACTTCGGTGCGGGTGTAGACGGTGTCGCCGATCACCGGAAATCGGTGGAACGTCAGGCCTCGGTAGAACAGGTTGGCTTTGACCCGCTGAGTCACCAGGGTCGACTGCCCGATCGCCACGTCGCAGACCAGGCCCGGGTGCGCCAGCGGTGCGGGTGCGCCGATCACCGCCGCGCACAGCTCTGCGTCCAGGGCCAGCCGCAGCCGGTCGCCCACGATCGCCTGATGGGCCGCGGCCAGCCCCGACGATAGCGTCATCGCCGGTGCCCAGTCGAATGTCTGGCCTACCGAGAGGTCGTCGAAGAAGGGGCCGCCCTGGCGGGTGTCCGCGTATGTCACAACGCCACATGCTGGCAGCCGGTCGAAGCGAGGGTCAATATGGCACGGGTGAGCAATGAGCTGAATCACGAAGAAACGATGCTGGTCGACACCGTACGGGCCTTCATCGACCGCGACGTGAAACCGAGCGTCCGCGAGGTGGAGCACGCCAACGCCTACCCCGAGGCGTGGATCGAGCAGATGAAGCGGATCGGCATCTTCGGGCTGGCCGTCCCCGAAGAGTACGGCGGGTCGCCGGTGTCGATGCCGTGCTATGTGCAGGTCACCCAGGAGCTGGCCCGCGGCTGGATGAGCCTGGCCGGGGCGATGGGCGGGCACACCGTGGTGGCCAAGCTGCTGACGCTGTTCGGCACCGAAGAGCAGAAGACGGCGTATCTGCCGCCGATGGCCAGCGGCGAGCTGCGGGCCACCATGGCGCTCACCGAGCCCGGCGGCGGCTCCGACCTGCAGAACATGTCGACCACCGCGCTGCCGGATCCCGCCCGGGGCTCCGGCGGCTTGCGGATCAACGGCGCCAAGACCTGGATCACCAACGCGCGCCGCTCCGGGCTGATCGCGTTGCTGTGCAAGACCGATCCCAATGCCCTACCGCGCCATAAGGGAATCTCGATCGTGCTGGTCGAGCCCGGACCGGGCCTGACGGTGTCGCGGGACCTGCCCAAGCTGGGCTACAAGGGCGTCGAGTCTTGCGAGTTGTCCTTCGACGACTACCGGGTGCCGGTGTCGGCAGTCTTGGGAAACCTTATGGGGGACGGCTTTTCGCAGATGATGAAGGGCCTAGAAACAGGCCGCATCCAAGTAGCGGCCCGTGCCCTGGGGGTGGCAACCGCGGCACTGGAAGACGCGCTCGCCTATGCCCAGCAGCGGGAGAGCTTCGGTCAGCCGATTTGGAAGCATCAGGCCGTCGGCAACTATCTGGCCGACATGGCAACCAAACTCACCGCCGCACGCCAACTGACCCGCTACGCCGCCGAGCGCTACGACAGCGGCCAGCGCTGCGACATGGAGGCAGGGATGGCCAAGCTGTTCGCCTCCGAGGTGGCGATGGAGATCGCGTTGAACGCGGTGCGCATTCACGGCGGCTACGGCTACTCAACCGAATACGACGTCGAACGCTATTTCCGCGATGCGCCCCTGATGATCGTCGGTGAAGGCACCAACGAGATCCAGCGCAATGTGATCGCCGGACAACTGGTGGCCCGGGGCGGTATCTAGCCGAAATGTCGGCGGCCGGTGCTGTATATTTGCCTGACTTCGCCCAGGGAAGCCAAGGGTAGGCACCAAAGGAGGGCAGCCATGAGTTATCCGCCCGGGCCGTACGGAGGTTCCCCGGAGTGGCCGGGCCAGCAGCCGGGCTGGCAGGGTCAACAGCCGCAACCCGGTTGGCCGGCCCCGCAACCCGGCTACGCACCAGAGCCGGACAACTACCTCGTCTGGGCGATTCTGGCGACGATCCTGTGCTGCCTCCCGTTCGGGATCGTGTCGATCGTGTACTCCACCAAGGTCTCCGGGCTGTGGGCCCAAGGCCGCTACGCCGAGGCGCAGGCCGCAGCCGCCAACGCCAAGAAGTGGGCCATCATCAGTGCGATCGCCGGGGCGGTCATTGGTGTGATCGTCGGGGTGATTTACGTGATCCTGATTGCGCTGGCCGTGTCGGTCGATCACAACATGCCCTCCACTATCACCACGTATTCCGGCTACTGATCGGGGCGTTCCAACGTTGCGCGCCAGCAGGTCTGCGCCTAGCCGGCGGCCGCCCAGATGGCGTCCACCAGGCCCCAGGCCAGCGCGGTCTCGGCGTCGATAGTTCGGCCGGAGAGCACCAGATATGCCGTGCGCCAGCGTCCGATCCGTCGGGTGATGCTGACGGTGCCACCGGCGCCGGGGATCAGCCCGAGGCTCAGTTCGGGCAGCCCGAACACCGAATCGGGCTGGGCCACAACCCATCCGCACAACGCCGCCATCTCCAGCCCGCTGCCGAGCACCCGCCCGTGGACCTCGGCCCGGCACGACCGGCCAAGCCTGGCTCTGAGTTCGTCGAGCACCAGCGCCGGACTATGCCGGGTGCGGGCAAAGTGCGCGCTTACCGGATCGGCAAAAGTGCCGAACTCGGCAAGGTCTCCACCACTGCAAAACGATGGGCCGTTGCCGCTCAACACGATTCCGGTGACCGACGGGTCCAGCTGGGCGACGGTCAACGCCTCCAGCAGCGCGGCGCGCACATCGGTGGAAAACGCATTGTGTCGTTGCGGCCGGTTGAACCGGATCCGCAGGGTGTCCTCGTCGCGTCCCACGAGCACCGCGTCGGCCGTGCCCGGAACGGCGGCCGGGCCGCGATCGTCGAGCCAGCGCGCGAACTCCGGTCCGGCCTGCAGGGTCGAATAGGCCAGTGATTCGGTGACCACCCCGGCCAGCGTCGCACCGGCGGGATCCACAGCACGCAGCACGTCGTCGCACATGGCGCTGGCCTGCGGCCAACGTCGGCAGCGCCGCGTCACGTCGGCCAACGCCTCGGGCACCGACGCCACGGTGACCACCCGGCGATCGCCACATGGCTCGTCAGTCAGCGTGAAAGTCGCTGTCTCCAGCCAGAATTCATCCGTAGGCGGGCCGTGAGCGACGATCACGCCCGGTGGCGAGGCAACACCGGCGTCCCGCTCATCCGCGGGTTTCGACAGGTCGACTACACGCAGCATCGGTCAGGCCGAATACTTCTCGATCAGCCCGTCCTTGTAGAGCTTGCCAGTGTCGGTGCGCGGCAACTGCGCCTCGAAAGCGATGGCCTTGGGACATTTGAAGTGCGACAGGCGATCCCGCAACCACGCCAGCAGTTCAGCAGCGAATTCCTCGGTGGCGTCCGCCGGGTCGACGGTCTGCACCGCCGCCATCACCCGCTGTCCCATCTCGCCGTCGGGAACACCGAAAACCGCGGCGTCGAGCACTTTCGGGTGCGTCACCAATACGTTTTCGGTTTCCTGCGGGTAGATGTTGACACCGCCGGAGATGATCATGTGATGGCGCCGGTCGGTCAGATACAGGTAGCCCTCGTCGTCGAGATAGCCGATGTCGCCCACCGTCACCCAACCGTGCTTGTCGCGCGACGCAGCGGTTTTCGACGGATCGTTGAGGTATTCGAAGGAGAACCCACCCTCGAAATAGATCTCACCCGGCTGGCCCGCCGGGAGCTCGTTGCCGTCGGGGTCCAGGATATGAACCGCGCCTTGCATCGGCTTGCCGACCGAACCGGGGTGCGCCAGCCAATCCTCGGCGGTGATCAGCGTGGATCCGATGGCTTCGGAGGACGCGTAGTACTCGTCGACGATCGGTCCCCACCAGTCCATCATCTGCTTCTTGATCTCGACCGGACACGGCGCCGCGGCGTGCATCACCCGCTTCAGGCTGGATATGTCGTACGAATTACGCACCGAATCAGGCAGTTTCAGCATCCTGGTGAACATCGCCGGTACGAACTGGCCGTGCGTCACCCGGTAGCGCTGGATGGCGTCGAGCGCCGACTCGGGATCGAACTTTTCCATCACCACGGTGGTGATACCGCCGGCCTGGGCGCTCATCGACCACACCGACGGTGCGGTGTGGTAGAGCGGTGCCGGGCTCAGGTACACCGAATCGCGGTCCATCCAGTAATCGATCAGCACCGACATCATCCCGGGCGCCTGATCCGGAGGGACATGCGGTAATTCGCGTTTGATTCCCTTGGGCCGGCCGGTGGTTCCCGAAGAGTACTGCAGCAGGTCGCCTTCCAGTTCGTCGTCGATCGGTGTGCCGGGTTGGCCGGCAACGCATTCCGGGTATCGCTCCCAGCCCGCCAGGTTGCCGTCGGCGATCATCAGCAGCTCCGGCAGGCCTCCGGGAAGGTGGCCGGACAGACCAGCGCAGGTCTCGCGCAGCGCCGCGGACCCGACGATCGCGCTGGCGCTGCTGTTGTCGACGATGTAGGCCGCCTCGGCCGGGGCCAGGTGGGTGTTGATCGGCACGTAGTACAAGCCGCTGCGGCGGGCCGCCCACATGACCGCGTGGATGTGCTCGTTGTTCTCCATCAGAATGGCGACGACGTCGCCTTCCCGCAGCCCCGCCTGACGGAATCGGTGCGCCAGTCGATTGGCTCGGGCTTCCAGCTCCGCGAAGGTGACGACGGTCCCGGACGGATGCAGGATGACTGCCGGTTTGTTGGCGCTTTGCGCATCGCCGAGGTGCTGGCGGATCTGCATGAGCCGACTGTACGTCGCATCCCGGTTACTGGAGCAATGGGGCGCGGTCCCCCGGTGCCGGCCGCCTGAGCGCTGTCCAGCGATCATCGATGTCGACTAACCGACTCTACCGATCCGGCCCGAAGCCCTGAGTCAACTGAATGGCCGTGCGGTGCTGGGTATCTCAGCGTCGCGCTCGACGCAACGGGCGAACGTCGTCGCTGAGCAATGCCGCAGGAAAGGCCAGCGTCTTCGGCGGCCAACTGGGCCGCGATCTGAACGTGATGCTGAACGCCCGAAGCGGCCTCGCGAACTGCCGGAACCAACTCGCGCGCAGCGACATCGGCGGCCGCTGTTGCGGCCCGATGCGGCAGCGCTCAACGGGCGACTAGCGAGCGCAGCTGCTTACCCAATACCACTGCCGCTGAGGGGTTTCCGGGACAACGGTGACCTCGATACCCGATCGTCGCCGCAGCTCGCGTTGCAGCCTGTCGCGAAGCGTGGAATTCGCGGCGAGGCATCCGCGGCAGGCTCCTGACATCCGCACCGTCACGTTGAGGCCGACAACGGAAACCAGTTCAATCGACCCGCCGTGCGAACTGGCAAGCGCCCCGATCGGACCGGCGAGCAGTTCCTGCGCGAGCGTCGTCAACTGAGCCTCGGAGTTCATTGACTGCTCGACCCGCCAACCGGCCGGGTCCACCAGCGCGTCGGTGAGCGCCGTACGAATATCGTCTCCCAACTCGCGCCAGCTACGGGTTGTGCCGACGGTGATCAAGATATCGGTGGCGCGCACGACGATCTCGGTGATCAGTCCACTCTTCAGTAGCGCGCCCAGCCTGCCCGGTGCGTGCTGGACAATGCCGAGGGGTGGCAGCCGGTCCGGCGCGGCCACCCATCGCAGTTGCCGCGGATTGCCGGTGGCAGTGGCGTGCAGGGGGATCCATCCGCAGTGCGCGGGCACATCGGGGAACCACGCCGAATGCCGAGCGCCAGATCCACCGGGCCTGCGGGGACGTCCGTGCCGCACTTCTCCAGGCACTTGAATTACTGTCCGTGGCGACGGCCCCCGTCCTGGCCGCGATGACGTGTTCCGGGCATACAGCGACTTAGGGCGCGTCGAGCGTCACGTCTTACTGGCCCTGCACGCCACCGACCTGCTCGACCAAATGGTGGGCACTCAGCCCGAACACCGACAGCCCTGGTCGTACTATCGCGGCCGGATCGGCATGAAGTTGCGATCGGTGGGTCACCGAGAATCGAGTGCAACGCTGGACATTTGCGACACAGCGCGATCACCCGGGCAGAAGGGTTAGTCGGCCCCTACTCGGCCAGCCGTTCCTTGAGCGCGTCGAACTCGTCCTTGACGCCGGTGGGCAACTTCTCACCGACGAACTCCAGCCACTCCTCGATAAGCGGCAGCTCCGCGCGCCACTCCTGGGGGTCGACCTTCAACGCCTCGCCCACATCGGCCACATCGACGTTCAACCCGTCCAGGTCCAAGTCCTCGACGGCGGGGACGGTGCCGATCGGGGTGGTCCGGCCGCCGGCCCGGTGCTCGATGCGCTCCACAATCCACTTCAATACCCGGCTGTTCTCGCCGAAGCCGGGCCACAGGAAGTGCCCGTCGTGGCCGCGGCGGAACCAGTTGACGAAGAACACCTTCGGCAGCTTGGACTCGTCGGCGTTCTTGCCCAGGTTGATCCAGTGCTGGAAGTAGCCCCCGACGTTGTAGCCGAGGAACGGCAGCATGGCCATCGGGTCGCGACGCACGTTGCCGACCTTGCCCTCGGCGGCGGCGGTCTGCTCGCTTCCCAGAGTCGCACCGATGAACACTCCGTGTTGCCAGTCGCGCGCCTCGGTGACCAGTGGAACGGTGGTCTTGCGGCGACCGCCGAACAGGATTCCGGAAATCGGCACGCCCTGCGGGTCGTCCCATTCGGGCGCCAGGATGGGGCACTGCGACATCGGGGTGCAGTATCGGGAGTTCGGGTGTGCCGCTTTGGTTTCCGTTTCGCGGATATACCAGTCGTTGCCCTTCCAGTCGATCAGGTGGTCGGGCTCGCCCTCCAGGCCTTCCCACCACACCTCGCCGTCATCGGTCAGCGCGACGTTGGTGAACACCGTGTTGCCCGCGGCGATGGTGCGCATGGCGTTGGGATTGGACTTCCAGTTGGTGCCGGGCGCCACCCCGAAGAACCCGAACTCGGGATTGACCGCGTACAGCCGGCCGTCCTTGCCGAACCGCATCCACGCGATGTCGTCGCCGAGCGTCTCGGCGCGCCAACCCGGGATGGTCGGCTGCAGCATCGCCAGGTTGGTCTTGCCGCAAGCCGACGGGAAGGCCGCCGCGAAGTAGTAGGCCTTGTTCTCCGGGGAGATCAGCTTGAGGATCAGCATGTGCTCGGCCAGCCAGCCCTCGTCACGGGCCATGGCCGAGGCGATCCGCAGTGAGTAGCATTTCTTGCCCAGCAGTGCGTTGCCGCCGTAGCCCGAACCGTAGCTCCAGATCTCACGGGTCTCCGGGAAGTGGGTGATGTACTTGGTGTCGTTGCAGGGCCACGACACGTCCTTCTGCCCTGCTTCTAATGGGGCACCCACCGAGTGCAGCGCCTTGACGAAGAACCCGTCGTCGCCGATCTTCTCCAGGGCGGCCTTGCCCATGCGGGTCATGGTGCGCATCGAGACGACGACGTATTCGGAGTCGGTGATCTCCACGCCGAGCTTGGGGTCCTCGGCACCGAGCGGGCCCATGCAGAACGGCACCACGTACATGGTGCGCCCCCGCATGCAGCCGCGGTACAGGTCTTTCATGATGGACCGCATTTCGTCCGGGTCCATCCAGTTGTTGGTGGGGCCGGCGTCGACCTCACGTTCGGAGCAGATGAAGGTGCGGGATTCCACCCGCGCCACATCCGACGGGTCGGACAGCGCCAGGAACGAGTTCGGGTACTTCTCCGGGTTGAGCCGGGTGAACGTGCCGGCCTCGACCAACTGATCGGCGAGCCGCTGGAACTCTTCCGCTGAGCCGTCGGCGAAGACAACCCGGTCAGGCTGAGTGAGCTCGGCGACCTCCTCCACCCAAGACAGCAACCCCTGATGATTAGTCGGCGCGGTGTCTAGACCGGGAATGGTCGCTGAGGTCATCGAACTCTCCTGAGATTCTGCTGCGTATCTGCGGCTAGTTGTCGGCTGGTATCGGTTTCGGGATCCATCTAGGGGGTCGGTTTATGCGTTTGCTAGCACGACTGTTGACCCGGGTGCTTATTAATACAGGTTATCGTGCATCACTTGTCGCGGAAGGCCAGGGCGGGTATAAGCCTCCTCACAAGACCGATTCAGAAGGATCAATATCCTTACCATTTGCTGTTGTTGCCGCCTTTGGGGCTGCTGGTGGCCTGGCAGCAGTGCCGACGCCCGCCGATCGGGTGCCGACCGGGGGTATACCCGGTTTGCCCAGTTCTTTACGCACCGCGTCGAGCGCGGCTTGAATGGCGGGCAGCTCCCGGTCCCGCAGTGCGGCGGCTCGCGCCGCGGCGATGGTGTGTTCGCGTAGTTCGGCGTCGATCACGCTGACCTGGTGGGCCACCCGGGCGTGCTCGGCCTCGTCGCGTGCGCTCAGCGCGGTGCTCAACAGCGACTCGGCTGCCAGCACCCGGCCGCCGACCAGTTCGTCCAGCGCGGAGCGCAGCGCCGACATCACGTCACCCGTCCAGCGATCCAGCACGGCGCGGTCGCTCAGCAAGGCGCGGGTGTGGACCACCCACAGCGTCAACACCAACCCGAGCGCCACACATCCGATGATCCCGGCCCCCGTCAGCCAGGGGTTGAGCCGGGGTGCCAGTCCGGCCAGCAACCGGCTCAGCGTCAGTGCCACACCCAGGCCGAAGCCGGCACCCAACACCACCATGAGCCGGGTCTCCAACCGCCGGGACTTCAACGGCGGGTCCGCAATGGCGACCGTCGGGAGGGTTTCGCCGGGCGGAAGCCCGACGGGCACACTGAGCGCCGGTGCCATGTCGGCGAGCCTCCGGTGGACGGCCTCGCTCACCTCGGCGAGCGCTCCGGCGACCCGGCTGCGGGTGTGCTCTTCGAATTCGGGAACCTTGCGCCGGGGCAGGACCGCGATGTCCTCCTGCAGCTCGACACGTATCGATGAACAACGGTTGCGGGCAAAGTAGGACAATTGGACCCGGGCCTGCTGGACCTGACCGCGCAGCGCGATGGCGTGCTCTGTTCTCGACTGACGCCGCTGCCGCAGGGCCGCACTGCGTTCCTCACGCAAGGCATCCACCCGCGCCGTGCGGCCGGCGCCTTCGGCGTCGCGCCGGAACCGCTGCGCGACCGTCTGCAGCCGCGATTCCCAGGCACGCAGCCTGTTGCGGCGGGCGATGTCCGGATCGGCGAGCCGACTGAGCAGCACGGCGACCAGGTCGTCCATCCGCGGCGGCCCCAGCTGCGGCGCGGCGGCCGCACCCACCCACGGCACGTCGGCGTAACGAGGCGCACGCGCCGCCAGCGTGGCCCGGTCCGCGGCCAGCACCTCGCGCCAGGTGCGGTGCACGTCGACCTTGGACGCCACCCCGATCACCACGTCGGTGTGCTCGGCGGCGGCATCCAGCAGCGCGCAGTCGGATTCGGTCAGCGGGGCCGCGGCGGAGACCACGAACACCACCGCGGTCGGCGCGTCGCCGGGCGCCAGCTCCGGCGGTTCGACGAACTCATGTTGCGGCGCCCGTTGCCGCAGAGCGGCTACTACGCTGCTGACGCCGGCCAGCCAAGGGCCGGTCACCAGGACCACGTCGCGGCGCTGGATCACCGGCGGACCCGCCTTGGGCCCGATCGCCGCCACCAGTGCGTCGACCCGGGCGGCCGGGTCTTCCCGGGCCACGCCGATCACCCGTATTCCCCTGACTGGACTGACCCTCCCGCCCGCGACCAGAGCCGAAGCGATCCTCTGACGATGTCGGCTCCGCAGGCGGCGTCCACGCGGCCGGCGCGACAATCGCGGGAACTGCGGTGACGCTGCCATCGCACCGCCCGCCGCAACAGCGCGGCCATATCCTCGGACGCGATGTCCTCCGATTCGAGGTGCAGCGCGGACACCGCGTCCAGGGAGGCGCTCATCCGGGCGAGCACCATGTCGTCGCCGGCTAAACACCGCGCTATCCGCTCGTCCGTCACAGCCATCGCCTCGAGTGCCGTGACGGCTTCGAGTATGCGGCGGTAGCGCGGAGGGCCGCCGGCGGCCATCACCTGGGCGACAACGGCGTCGACACCGCTGGCCCGGCGCAGCAGGGCCCGCACTCCCGCCGGCGCCGCGCCGCGGCGCACCGCTGCCACGCCAAGTGCGACACCGAACAGGTCGAGGGCCTCCAGCAGCCGCAGCCGCATCGGGATCGGCACCGTGAGCGCCGCCGCCAGGAAGCCGTCGAAGGATCCGTCGAGGCAGGTCCCGACGTCGGGGTGGGCGGCCAGCACGCGCAGCGCGAGCCAGCAGGCCTCATCGAGATCGTCGAACGCCGCGGCGGCGAGCAGCCCGATCATCGGTACCACGGGCAGGCCGACCAGCGCGGAAAAATGCGCGCAGCGGGTCTGCGCCGCGGCCATCGGCCCGGCCCCGCCGAAGCCACTCAGATCTGCCTTGTTCAGCACCACCACCAGCGGCCGCCGGGCATCACGGACGGCGGCTATGGCGTCGCGGTCCTCGGGTTTGAGCGCCTCGGCCAGGACGTACACCTGCACGTCGGCGACGCCGGCCGGGAAGGCCGAAGACGCCACCGCCAGTCCCGCACCAGTCAGGGCACGCGCCACCGTGCGGCGACCCGCCCCCGGGCGCCCGCGGACCGCCACCCGCAGCGGTTGCGCGACGCGCGCGGCGATCGGTTGCACCCGCTGGTCACCGGTGCGGCCAGCGAGGCGCGTCAGTTCGTCGCGAAAAAGCCGATACCCCTGCCCCGTCATAGCCCCCCGCCCGGTCGCATCACACCGACACCGAATGGTGGCAGTTGCGCCCCAGCACCGCCAGCCACCCGCGAGCCGGGAGTGCATCTACTGGGTTACCAAAGACCATCAGCTGTCGGGACCGGCAGAATTCCATGATGCTCAGGTGGCCGCGGGCGGCGGCTCGGCGGGCTCGACGCTGACCAGTTCGGTCAGACCGCTGATTCGCAGGACCGGCATCATGCGCGAGTTCGCGACCAGGTGCAGGTGATCGGCGTGCACGTAAAGGGCGTTGATGGCCTTGCTGTCCAGGTACTCCACCGCGCTGAGGTCGACGGTGAGCGTGTCGCCGGTGCCCACGGCCTCGCGCAGCGCGCTGGCAAAGGCGTCGACGTTGCTCATGTCGATTTCTCCGACCGCTATCAGCACCGGCCTGCCGTCGGCGCGGCGTTCGGTCGACAGGGTCAGCGGTGTGGTCATCAGGAGATCCTCGCGTGAAGGTGAACGGTGGTACCGAGCCTGCCGGCATGGATGGTGACGTCGTCCATGAGAGTCCGCATCAGGGCGATGCCCCGGCCGCGGTGGGAATCCTGCGGCGGCCGCGGGGGTTTCCACGAGCCGGTGTCGGTGATGGTCAGCTGTAGTCGGTCTGCCAAGGCGATGGCGCGCAGGACGATGGTGCCCTGCGGGTCCCGCCGGTGTCCGTGCTCGATGGCGTTGGCGAGGGCCTCACCGACAGCGATCAGCACGTCCTGTGCCTGGCCGGGACCGATCATGGTGCGCGCCAGCCAACCCCGTAACGCGCTGCGGGTGGCGGCCAGCTGGCTGGCCCGGGCCGGAAGGCCGATCTCCAGCGGGCCGGGCTGGCGATAGAGCAACAGAGCCACGTCGTCCGGGTAGCCGCCGCCGGGGTTGAGCCCGGCCATGATGTGGCTGGCCAGATCTTCCAGGGCGACGGCGCCGCCACCCCGGACCAGCTCGATGGCCTCGGCGATGCCCTGGTCCAGCGGGCGGTGGCGACGCTCCACCAGACCGTCGGTGTAGAGCAGCAAGGTCGCACGGGGCGGGATGGTCAGGCGCACTTCGGGGCGGGCCCAGTCCGAGCGCACCCCCAGCGCGATGGTGCCGGCTTCGTCGAGAATCCGGGCGTTGCCGTCGGCGTGAACCAGGATGGGTGGTGGGTGGCCGGCGCTGGAATACACCAGCTCACCGGTGTCGGGGCTGAGCACCGCGCAGAACGCGGTGGTGCACTGGGCGCCGGGCAGGCGCGCGGCGAACCGGTCCAGACCGGTGAGTGCGACGCCGGGGCTGAGGTGCTGCAGCAGCAGGGCGCGGCAGGCACTGCGCAACTGCCCCATCACGGTCGCGGCGGCCAGCCCATGGCCGACGCAGTCCCCGACGACCAGCGCGAGCCGCCCGTCGTTCATGTCGACCACGTCATACCAGTCGCCGCCGACTTGCAGCGGCCGGGTGGCTGGCTGGTAACGGACCGCGAACCCCCCGGGCAGGTGTGCCGGACCCAGGATCGCGTGTTGCAGCGCCAGGGCCGTTTCGCGTTGCTGGTCGAGCTGGTAGACGCGCTGCAGGCCCTGGCCCAGGCGCCCGGCCAGCGCCGTCAGCAGGGTTCGGTCTTCGGAGCTGAACGGCCGGTTTTCGGCCAGCTCGAGCCAGATCACCAGCACCCCTAGCGGGTGTTGGAGGGCGATGCCCGCGGTCCCGGGTGTCGTCGCCTCGGTGGTGAGCAGATCAGCCTTGCTCAGCGAGCCGATCGTCGCCCGAGTGCCAGAGGGAAGCTCGGCCCACTGCACCGGCTCACCCGCTGACGCCACTTCCGGTTCGCCAAGCGGTGATTGTGGTTCGACACCATGGCCGGGAACGGTGATGGCCAGCACCCGGCGTGCCCGCCACAGCTCGCGCAACACCTCGACCGCGGCACGTATTGCCGCATCGAGGCTGTCGGCCTGGACCAGTTGCTGGTTGAGGGCGGCCAACGCGGTCTGGCTCTGCACGGTGTAGTGCTCGGCGGTGACGTCACGGAAAGTGCCGACCATGACGCGCCGGCCGGTGTCCGGGTCGTCGACCTGGTTGAAGGTGGCGTTGATCCAGATCCGGTGGCCGTCGCGGTGACGCGCGGGAACGGTGTAGGCGCCGTGGGTGTGGGTAAGAAAATCGGCGAACGCGTCGGCGAACTGCCGGTGGGCTTCGGGGTCGGCGTCGGCGTCGGGCCACCACGGGTGGGTCTGCACGTACGGAAGGCCTTCGGGGCCGTAGCCGAGGATCTCGGTGAACGCACTGTTGATCTCGACGACGGTGCCGCGCTCGTCGCACACGAAGAAGGCTTCTTGCAGCGAGTCCACCAGGGCGGTGCGCCACCGGGCATGGTGATTGCGCAGTCGCGTCATTTCGACATTGGCACGCGCTCGCGCCAGCAGCTCCGCGGCGGCAAACGGCTTGACCAGGTAGTCGTCGGCACCGGCGTCCAACCCTTCCACGGAAGCCTCTTGCCCGGCGCGCGCCGACAGCAGCAGCACCGGCACCGCAGCGGTGCGCGGATCCGCCCGCAGCTGCGCGACCAGCGCAAGACCATCCAGCCGGGGCATCATCACGTCGCTGATCACCAGGTCGGGCACCTCGGTGCGGATGGCGGCCAGCGCCTGCCGGCCGTCGCTGACGGCGTCGACACGGTAGTCCGCGCTCCGCAGCAGCCGGGTCAGGTATTCGCGCATGTCGGCGTTGTCGTCGGCAACCAGCACTCGCGCCCGCGTGGCTGAACCCGCCGAAACCGACTCAGCGGCGACGGGGTCCTCGGTCGCCAGGGCTGCCGCGGTGTCCGCCGTGGCGTTGGTGTCAGCTGGCAGCCACCGCAGCGCTTCCTGCAGGTAGGCATCGGCCGCCGAAACTGCCTGCGCGGGCTCTCGGGAGGCGAGCGCGCCGGCGGGCAGGTGTGTCGTGCCGTATGGCAGCCGGATGGTGAAAGCGGTACCCACACCCTGGCTGCTGTCGACGGTGATGCTGCCGCCAAGCAGCCCGACCAGCTCCTTGACCAGGGCCAAACCGATTCCGCTGCCCTCGTTGGATCGGGCCTGCACGGTTTCGACGCGGTGGAAACGCTCGAACAACCGGGGCATTTCCGCTGCCGGCACCCCGACGCCGGTGTCGTAAACCGTGACCACGGCGTCGCCGTCTCCCCGGCCGACCCGCACGGCGATCGACCCCTCAAAGGTGAACTTCAACGCGTTGGACAGCAGGTTGAGCACCACCTTCTCCCACATGTCGCGATCGACGTACACCGGTTCGTCCAGCGGCACGCAATCCACGATGAATTCGAGTCCGGCCCGCTCCACGGCCGACCGGAACACGCTTGCCAGGTCGGCAGTGACGGCGGCAAGGTCGACCGGCTCGTAGTGGGCGCGCATCCGGCCGGCCTCGATGCGGGAGAAGTCCAGGAGGGTGTTGACCAGCTTGGCCAGCCGCAACCCATTGCGGTGCACAACCTCGAGCTCCTGTCGCGCCTGCTCGTCGAGCCCTGGTGTGCGGCGGCGCAACTCCGCGACCGGCCCGATGATCAGCGTGAGCGGAGTGCGGAACTCGTGACTGATGTTGGAGAAGAACGTGGTCTTGGCCCGGTCCAGCTCGGCGAGCTCCTCGGCCCGCTGCTGCTGCGCCTGATAGCTGCGCGCACTGGCGATTCCGGCCGCCAGGTGGCCGGCAACCAACTCGACAAACCCGCGATAGCCCTGGTCGAGCCGACGGTAGCGGTTCAGCGCGGCCACCAGGAATCCGTAGGGCGGACCGCCTTGCCGCAGCAGCGGCACCACCAGCGCCTGCGCCGGCGGGTCGGGCCAGTCCCCGGTCGGCAGCTGGTGGAACGGGCCGCCGTCGAGCTCGACGAGGACCGACTGCCCGCGCGCTGCGTGCTCGAGCGGCCACACCGCGGTGCCGTCGGCCGCCAGCGTCGTGGGCGCAGCCGGATGCCCGAGGGCGATCCCGCTGAGCGCAGCCAACCGCGCCGACGCGCCACCGTCGAACGATCCCCCGTCCAAGGATCCCTCGTCGAACAAGTAGGTCAGGGTGAACGGCAAGTCGCCCGGGTCATGGCCGAGTTGGGCGGCGGCGAACGTCAGCATCTCCTGTTCGGTGCGCACCACGGTGGGATCGGACCCGAGATCGCGCAGGGTGGCCATCCGACGCTCGTTGATCACCCGGTCGGTGTCCTCGCTGACCACGCACAACATGCCGACGACGTGCCCGAGGTCGTCGCGCAGCGGGCTGTAGGAGAACGTGTGGTACGTCTCTTCCCGGTATCCCGACCGTTCGAGGAATAGCAATAGGGCGGCATCCCAGGTCGCTTGTCCGGTGGACAGCACCCGCTGGATCCGCGGATCAATGTCGTCCCAGATCTCGGCCCACACCTCGCGAGCGGGCCGGCCCAGCGCCCACGGATACTTCTGGCCCAGGGTGTCCCGGCGGTTAGGCGGAGTTGCAGAAGAACGTCAGCTCCGGTCCCCACGCCATCCACATGGAAAACCGTGACGACAGCAAGATGCTGACGGCTGTCTGCAGGCTTTTCGGCCACCCGGCGGGCGGTCCGAGTGGAGTCGCCGCCCAGTCCACCCGCGCCAGGTCGCGGCCCACCTCGCCGTCCGCGGCAAAGATCGCGTCCGGTGCCGGCATCACCGGCCCGTGCTCGGCATCTGCAGCGCCCACCATCGATCCCTCTCGCGAAGGTCCGCCACCCGGCCGTCATCGCACGCGTGGCCCTAGAAAAGGTTTGCCGCCGCGGTTGGGCGCGAATCAGAACATTGGCAGATTCACACCGTACCTCTCGGCCGCGCAGAATCATCACCACTGTGTTGGGCCGCTGTCGGGCGTCTGTCGGGCGTCTGTCGGGCCCCGCCGGATCACCGGCATACCGGCCGTCCGCCAACGTTCCGGCAGCACTATCCGCTACCAGCCAAAGGCAACTGTTGGGTATCAATCTGGCCCAGAAGCGGCTACACCTGCGTTTCATGAGCCACCATGGACGAATGCACGCGCAACCCGAGGTTGGGTTACGTCCCGACTCGCCGGCTCTGCCCAGCTCGGAGTCCGGCGAGCAAGACCGGGGCAGCGCGTGGGGCTATCTGCCGGCCACCAGCATTCGCTCCCGCCATTCGGCGCTGTCGAGCAGCCAGCGCCAGACCTGGGACCGGCGGTGGCCGGAGCTGGGCATCGACGCGCTCGCCGGGTCACCTCGCCGGGGACCGTTGGACACCCGGTCGTGGTTCGGCCGCGACGCGCCCCTGGTGCTGGAGATCGGCTGCGGCAGCGGCATCTCGACGCTGACAATGGCGCAGGCCGAGCCCCAACTCGACGTGATCGCGGTGGAAATCTACCGCCGGGGCCTGGCGCAGCTGCTGTGCGCGATCGACAGTGAGAACGCGACCAATATCCGGTTGATCCGCGGCAACGGGATCGACGTGTTGAAAGACCTGATCACCTCGAATTCGCTGTCCGGGGTCCGGGTGTTCTTCCCCGATCCCTGGCCCAAGGCGCGACACCACAAGCGGCGGCTGCTGCAGGCTGCCACGATCGCCCTGATCGCCGACCGGCTAATTCCCGGAGGTGTGCTGCACGCCGCGACCGACCACCCCGGCTACGCCGAGCACATCGCCGCCGCCGGCGACGCCGAGCCGCGGTTGGCCCGTGCTGATCCGGGTACCGAAGCCCTGCCGATCTCGGTCGTTCGCCCCACGACCAAATACGAATCCAAAGCCCACGATGCCGGCAGCGCCGTCAGCGAGCTGGTCTGGAGAAAACCGAAATCAAATGAGCCTGACTGAAGACGTGACCACACAAGCGTCAGAACCCGTCGCCGGGACCCCGGTTCCACCGCTGCCGTCGGTGCTGCCCGGCGATGTGTCTAAGGACGGTCTGACCGGCTTGGCCCCGCCGACGGGTCGGGTCCTGTTGGTTTGGGACGCTCCCAACCTCGACATGGGGCTGGGCTCCATCCTGGGGCGCCGCCCGACCGCGCTGGAACGGCCCCGCTTCGACGCGCTGGGCCGCTGGCTGCTGGCCCGCACCGCAGCCGTCGCCGCCAGGGCGTCCGGCGGGCCGGCCATCCGAGTCGAACCCGAGGCCACCGTCTTCACCAATATCGCACCCGGCAGCGCCGACGTGGTCCGCCCGTGGGTGGACGCACTGCGCAACGTCGGGTTCGCCGTCTTCGCCAAACCCAAGATCGACGAGGACAGCGACGTCGACCGCGACATGCTCGAGCACATCGACAAGCGCTACCGGGAAGGGCTGGCAGCCCTGGTCGTGGCCTCGGCGGACGGTCAGGCATTCCGGCAGCCGCTGGAGGAGATCGCCCGCGGCGGAATCCCAGTTCAAGTGCTTGGATTTCGTGAACACGCCAGTTGGGCGCTAGCGTCGGATACCTTGGAGTTCGTCGACCTGGAGGACATTGCCGGTGTTTTCCGGGAGCCGCTCCCCCGAATCGGCCTCGATTCGCTACCTGAGCAGGGGGCTTGGCTGCAGCCGTTCCGGCCGCTGTCCTCGCTGTTGACCTCGCGTATGTGAACAGGCCCCGCGTCTGAAAGCCGAGCGCCGGACAACCGAAAAGCAGTGCAAAGCAATGCGCGGGTCGCTAACGATCCAGTAAGGAGATTACGTGTTCGCCTGGTGGGGTCGAATTGTGTACCGCTACCGGTTCATCGTAATCGGCGTCACGGTGGCGTTATGCCTCGGCGGCGGGGTGTTCGGGCTGAGCCTGGGTAAGCACGTCACGCAGAGCGGTTTCTACGACGACAGCAGCCAGTCGGTCAAGGCGTCGATCCTGGGCGACCAGGTCTACGGCCGGGACCGGACCGGTCACATCGTCGCGATCTTCAAAGCGCCCGACGGCAAGACGGTCAACGACCCGGCGTGGTCGAAGAAGATCACCGACGAGCTCAACCGATTCGTGCAGGACCACCCCGACCAGGTGATGGGCTGGGCCGGCTACCTCCGGGCACCGGACACCACCAGCGCGGTCGTCAAGGGTATGGCCACCGAGGACAAGAAGTACACGTTCGTGTCCATCCCGCTCAAGGGCGACGACGACGACACCATCCTGACCAATTACAAGGACATCGCGCCCTCGCTGCAGAAGCTCGACGGCGGCACGGTTCAACTCGCCGGCCTCGAGCCGGTGGCCGAGGCGCTGACCGGCACCATCGCCACCGACCAGCGACGGATGGAAGTGCTGGCCCTGCCGTTGGTGGCCGTGGTGCTGTTCCTGGTGTTCGGTGGCGCGGTCGCCGCGTGTCTGCCGGTGATGGTCGGCGGCCTGAGCATCGCCGGCGCGCTGGGCATCCTGCGGTTGGTGGCGGTGTTCGGGCCGGTGCACTTCTTTGCCCAGCCCGTCGTCTCGCTGATCGGTCTGGGTATCGCGGTGGACTACGGGCTCTTTGTGGTGAGCCGTTTCCGGGAGGAGATCGCCGAGGGGTATGACACCGAGACCGCGGTCAGACGCACCGTCATGACCGCCGGCCGGACCGTCGCCTTCTCGGCGGTGCTGATCATCGCCTCCGGGATCAGCCTGCTGATGCTGCCGCAAGGCTTCGTCAAATCGCTGACCTACGCGCTGATCGCCGCGGTCGGGTTGGCCGCCCTGCTGTCGATCACGCTGCTGCCGGCCGTTCTGGGTGTGCTTGGCCGACACGTCGACGCGCTCGGTGTACGCACCGCATTCCGGGTGCCCTTCCTGCGCAACTGGAAGGTGTCGCGGGCCTATCTGAACTGGCTCGCCGACCGGCTGCAGAAGACCAAGACCCGCGAAGAGGTCGAGGCCGGCTTCTGGGGCAAGCTTGTCAACTGGGTGATGCGGCGGCCGTTGGTCTTCGCCATCCCGATCGTCGTCGGCATGTTCGCCCTGGTCCTTCCGCTGTTCAACCTGTCACTGGGCGGCATGAGCGAGAAATACCTGCCGCCGAACAATGCGGTGCGGCAGTCACAGGAGCACTTCGACCAACTCTTCCCCGGCTACCGCACCAATCCGCTGACCCTGGTAATCCAGTCGACCAACCACCAGCCGGTCACCGACCAGCAGGTCGCCGACATCCGCAGTAAAGCGATGTCGATCAGCGGATTCATCGAACCGGACAACGACCCGGCGAACATGTGGCAGGAGCGCAGCGTCGCACCCGGCGCGTCGAAGGATCCCTCGGTACGGGTGCTGCAGAACGGGCTGATCAACCCGGGCGACGCGGCGAAGAAGCTGCAAGAGCTCCGCGCGATCACGCCACCCAAGGGGCTCGAGGTATACGTCGGCGGCACTCCGGCGCTGGAGCAGGATTCCATCCACAGCCTGTTCGACAACATGCCGGCGATGCTCGTCATCCTGCTCACCGCCACCACGCTGCTGATGTTCCTGGCCTTCGGGTCGGTGGTACTGCCGATCAAGGCCGCGGTGATGAGCGCGCTGACGCTCGGGTCCACCATGGGCATCCTGACGTGGATATTCGTCGACGGACACGGCTCGGGGTTGCTGAACTTCACCGCAACGCCGTTGACCGCGCCGGTGATCGCACTCGTGGTGGCGGTGGGATACGGCTTGGCGACCGACTACGAGGTGTTCCTGGTCTCCCGCATGGTCGAGGCCCGGGAAAGCGGCATGTCCACCCAGGAGGCCATCCGCATCGGCACGGCCACCACCGGCCGCCTGATCACCGCGGCCGCGCTGGTGCTTGCGGTGGTCGCCGGGTCGTTCGTGTTCTCCGACCTGGTGATGATGAAGTACCTGGCCTTCGGCCTGATGGCGGCGCTGCTGCTGGACGCGACCGTGGTGCGGATGTTCCTGGTGCCGTCGGTGATGAAGCTGCTCGGCGACGACTGCTGGTGGGCTCCGCGGTGGATGCGACGAGTGCAGACCCGCATCGGCCTCGGCGAGATCCAGCTGCCCGACGAACGCAAGCGGCCGGTTACCGACGGCCGTGTCGCCCGGCCTCCGGTCACCGCCGGCCTGGTCGCCGCCGGCGTGCGCCCCCCGCACGATCCCACCCACCCGTCGACGCCGGAGTCGTCGCAACGCGGGTCCGCCCGGCCGGAGATGGGGCCTGCTCAGAGCGGGCCGTCCAGCGCGGGCACCAAGCAGATCCCGATCAAGGCAAGCCAGCCAACCGAACCGCCGACAGCTCGACTGTCCGCACCCGGCAAACCGGGCGCGCCGGGCCGCGGATCGAGCAACCCAGCGCCGGCGGCACCGTCGTCGGCCCGGCCACCGGCGCCGACCCAGCCGCCGGCCCCATCGGCCGGTCAGACCCGCGCCATGCCGATTCCGGGGGGCCGTTCCGGCGAAACCGCCTCGGCCGATGCCACGGCCAAGCTGCCGGTCCAACGGCCGGAGGACAGCGACTCCGACGCGGCCACTGAGCAGCTCAACGCGCGGGGCGCGAAGGGCGACAACGGCGCCGACGGCACCCGGCGCCGGCGCGGAGCCGGCGGTCTGTCCGCCCAGGACCTGCTGCGCCGCGAGGGTCGGCTTTAGGTTTCCCGCGGCTCGGCTTCGTCGGACGCGTCGGGATTGTCCGGTTCGGCCTGCACGATTGTCGACGGCTCTTCGGGCTGCTCGGCGGCGGCCGCCGGGTCCTTGGCCAGCAGCACCTGCATCGCGTTGTTGAGGAACGCTACCGTCGGGACGGCCAGCAGGGCTCCTACGATTCCGGCAAGTACCCCGCCGGTCGAAATGGCCAGGACCACCGCCAGCGGGTGAATCGAGACCGCACGACCCATCACCAGCGGCTGCAGCAAATGGGCCTCGAGCTGGTTGACCGCGATGAGCAAACCCAGAGTGATCAGCGCGTAAACCAGTCCCTTGGCCAGTAGGGCCACCACCACGGCCAGCAAACCGGAGATCAACGCACCCAGCAGCGGGATGAAGGCACCCAGGAACACCAGCGAGGACAGCGGCAACGCGAGCGGCACCCCCATGATTGCCAACCCGGTGCCGACACCGATCGCGTCGGTCAGGGCGACCAGGAACGTGGCCCGCACATAGCCGATCAGCGAGGAGTATCCGGCGCGCCCGGCCTCCAGGACCCGGTCACCGGCCGAAGCGGGCACGATCTTGACCACGTACTGCCAGATGTTGCGGCCGCCGTACAGGAAGAAGATCAGGGTGAACAGCACCAACACCGCACCGGTGAGCAGCTCGGTAATGGTGGCCGCGGTGGAAATGGCGCCGCTGGTCAACTTGGCCTGATTGTTGCGCAGCGCCTCGATCGCGGCGTTGCCCGCATTGTCGATCTGTTCGCGACGCAGATGCGCCGGTCCTTCGATCAGCCACCGGCGGCTCGAGTCGATGCTGCGTTCCACCTGCTTGACCAGATCGGGCAGGCCCACGATGAACTGGCTGATGACGAAGGCCAGGATGCCGCCAAGGATCGCAAAACCACCCAGCAACACCAGCGACACCGCGGCACCGCGCGGCACACGCCGCAGGTCCAGCCAGTCCACGACCGGCACCAGCAACGCGCTCAAGATCAACGCCAGCAACACCGGAACGACAATGATCTCCAGTTTGCTGATGACCCAGATCACCGCGAGTGCGGCAGCGAAGATGACCAACAAGCGCCAGGACCATGCCGCGGTCTTGCGGACCAGAGGGGTTACCGAAGCATCGTCGAGGCTTGTCGACATCCGGCAAGCCTAACCGCGCTGCGGCGCAAGGTTCCCCCGCAACGCCTCGAACGCCTCCGTGCGCGATCCTGCATGGTGGCCGGTCGCTTCCCGCCGCCACCGCCGCCACGATCCGGTCACGACCCCAGAACGACCCTGACACAGTCGATGACGTGCGGAGATCGCGGTGCCACCGGCACGGTTACCCTTATCCGGTGTCGCACGACGCCCCCGCCCGCAAGCTCGTCGACCGGCGCGAAGAGGCGCCGCGCGGCAAGTACTGGTGGCTGCGCTGGGTGGTCCTCGGCATCGTCGCAATCGTGCTTGCCGTCGAGGTGGCGCTGGTATGGGACCAGTTGGCCAAAGCGTGGATGAGTATCTACCAGGCCAATTGGTGGTGGCTGGTGGCAGCCATGGGGGCAGCGGCCGCGTCGATGCACAGCTTCGCGCAGATCCAGCGCACGCTGCTGAGATCGGCCGGTGTGCACGTCAAGCAATTGCGGTCCGAAGCCGCGTTCTATGCGGCGAACTCGCTGAGTACCACCCTCCCCGGCGGCCCGGTGCTGTCGGCGACCTTTCTGCTTCGTCAGCAACGCATTTGGGGCGCCTCGACCGTGGTGGCGTCGTGGCAGCTGGTGATGTCGGGCGTGCTGCAGGCGGTCGGGCTGGCCCTGCTGGGGCTCGGCGGCGCCTTCTTCCTGGGCGCCAAGAACAACCCGTTCTCGCTGCTGTTCACCCTCGGCGGTTTCGTCGCGTTGCTGCTGCTGGCCCAGGCGGTGGCGTCGCGGCCGGAACTGATCGAAGGGATCGGCAACCGGGTGCTGTCGTGGGTCAACTCGATTCGCGGTAAGCCGGCCGACACCGGCGTGGCGAAGTGGCGCGAAACGCTCATGCAGCTCGAGTCGGTCAGCCTGAGCCGGCGCGACCTGGGAGTGGCGTTCAGTTGGTCGCTGTTCAACTGGATCGCCGACGTGGCCTGCCTGGGCTTCGCCGCGTACGCCGCCGGCGACCACGCCTCGGTCGCCGGGCTGACGGTCGCCTACGCGGCCGCCCGGGCGGTCGGCACCATCCCGCTGATGCCGGGAGGTCTGCTGGTGGTGGAGGCGGTGCTGGTGCCGGGCCTGGTGTCCAGCGGCATGGCCCTGCCCAATGCCATCTCGGCGATGCTGATCTACCGGCTGATCAGCTGGCTGTTCATCGCCGCGATCGGCTGGGTGGTGTTCTTCTTCATGTTCCGCACCGAGAACGTCGCCGATTCGGATACCGACGACCCGCCGACCGACCCCGAGCTGGGCCGCATCCTCGGAGTCCAGCGCAGCGTTGCCGACGACCCGGCCGAAACCGCCCTGCAGGGCCCGCTGCCGCCGCCTGATCGTGACTGAGCAGACGGCCCGGTAAGCCAGCCGGGGCGTTAGTTCTGTGTCGCCGTTTCAACGGCCCCGGACCGGCCCGCCGGCTGCGGGCGGCTGGTTGCCTGCCGGCTGCTGGGTGCCTGCGGGCGACCCGACGGCGGGCGGTGCCCCGGCTGGCGGCGGCAAACCCGGCAACCCACCTGCGCTCTGCGCGACCTGCGCCAGGTTCAGCGCCTGCGGAAAGGTGACCGGCAGCTTGCACTAACCCGAGTTGCGGACTCCGAATACGCCGCACGGCCACGGACATCCTGCCACCTCCGGCGCCGCCGCCGTCAAGGCCGACGACCCGGGTCGGGGTTCGCCGCAGCGTCGCGGTGCCGACATCGTTGCAGCTCAGCAACCAATAAGCCGACATAATTGCTACGTGCTCTGCGGTAGGCTCGCGAGCACGCATTGCGAGAGAAATACCGGGAGAACAACATCCAGCAGTTCATGATGCGCCTGAGCCGCAACCTGCGCAGATTCCGGTGGTTGGTGTTCACAGGCTGGTTTCTCGCTTTGGTGCCGGCCGTTTATCTGGCCATGACGCAGTCGGGGAATCTCACCGGCGGCGGCTTCGAGGTAGCCGGATCGCAGTCGTTGCTGGTCCACGACGTCCTCGACGCCCAGTATCCCGACCAGGAAGCGCCGTCGCTGGCGCTGGTGGCCACGCCGCGCCCGGACGCCAGCTTCTCAGACATCAACGACGCGGTCACCCGGTTGCGGAGCATCGCCGGCGAATTCCCCGGCGTGACCGAGGTACCCAACCCCACGCAGCGGCCCCCGCAGCCCGACCGGCCATATGTGGTGTCGTTGCGGCTCGACGCCCGCAACGCCGGCACCAGCGATATCGCCAAGAAGCTGCGACAAAAAATCGGCGTGAAAGGCGACAAGCCCGGGCAAACCGCGGACGGCCGGGTGCGGCTCTATGTCATCGGGCAAGGTGCACTCAGCGCCGCCGCGGCGGCCAACACCAAACACGACATCGCCGACGCCGAACGCTGGAACCTGCCGATCATCCTGATCGTCCTGCTCGCCGTCTTCGGCTCGCTTGCCGCCGCCGCGATCCCGCTGGCCCTCGGTATCTGCACGGTCGTCGTCACCATGGGCCTGGTCTATCTGCTGTCGATGCACACCACCATGTCGGTGTTCGTGACCTCGACCGTGTCGATGTTCGGTATCGCGCTGGCCGTCGACTACTCCCTGTTCATCCTGATGCGTTTCCGCGAGGAACTGCGTACCGGCCGTCGGCCGCAAGAAGCCGTCGACGCCGCCATGGCCACCTCCGGGCTCGCGGTGGTGCTGTCCGGCATGACCGTGATCGCCTCACTCACCGGCATCTACTTGATCAACACCCCCGCGCTGCGGTCGATGGCCACCGGGGCGATCCTCGCCGTCGCGGTCGCGATGCTGACGTCGGCCACGCTGACGCCGGCCCTGCTGACCTCCTTCGCCCGGGCGGCCGCCAAGCGATCGGCGCTGCTGCACTGGTCCCGACGGCCGGAAAGCACGCAGTCCCGGTTCTGGGCCCGCTGGGTCGGGTGGGTGATGCGCAGGCCCTGGATGACGGCGTTGTCGGCGTCGATGGTGTTGCTGCTCATGGCGGCGCCGGCGACACAGATGGTGCTGGGCAACAGCCTGCTGCGGCAATTCGACTCATCGCACGAGATCCGGGCCGGCGTGTCGGCGGCCGCCCAGGCGCTCGGTCCGGGCGCGCTGGGCCCGGCTCAGGTGCTGGTCACATTTCCCGACGGCGGCGCGTCCACCCCGGCGCACAACCAAACCATCGCGGCGATCCGTCAGCAGATGACGCAGGCTCCGGACGTCGCGTCCGTTGCGCCGCCGAAGTTCGCCGCCGACAACCGCAGTGCGCTGCTCAGCGCGGTGTTGTCGGTCGACCCCGAGGACATGGGCGCCCGGCGCACCGTCGACTGGATGCGGACCCACCTGCCCAGAGCGGCCGACGGGGCCCGCATCGACGTCGGCGGACCGACCGCACTGATCAAGGATTTCGACGACCGGGTGTCGGCGACCCAACCACTGGTGCTGGCCTTCGTGGCCCTGATCGCGTTCGTGATGCTGCTGGTGTCGGTGCACTCGGTGTTCCTGGCGCTCAAGGGCGTGCTGATGACATTGCTGTCGGTGGCCGCCGCGTACGGCAGCCTGGTCATGGTCTTCCAGTGGGGCTGGGCGGAGAAACTGGGCTTTCCACACTTGAGCTCCATCGACAGCACCGTGCCCCCGCTGGTGCTGGCGATGACGTTCGGGTTGTCGATGGACTACGAGATCTTCCTGCTGACCCGGATCCGGGAACGCTTCCTGCACACCGGCCAGACCCGGGACGCGGTCGCGTACGGGGTGAGCACCAGCGCGCGCACCATCACCAGCGCCGCGCTGATCATGATCGCGGTGTTCTGCGGATTCGCCTTCGCCGGCATGCCGCTGGTGGCCGAGATCGGCGTCGCCTGCGCGGTCGCCATCGCGGTAGACGCCACCATCGTGCGGCTGATTCTGGTACCGGCGCTGATGGCGATGTTCTCGCAATGGAACTGGTGGCTGCCGCGGTGGCTGGCCCGCATGCTGCCGTCGGTCGACTTCGACCGGCCACTACCCGAGGTCGACCTTGCCGACGTCGTGGTGATTCCCGACGACATCGCCGCCGCAATTGCCCCCAGCGGCGACCTGCGGATGGTGCTCAAGTCCGCGGCCAGGTTCAAACACCTAGCCCCCGAAGCGATTTGCGTGGCCGACCCGCTTGCCTTCACCGGCTGCGGACGCAGCTCCAAGGGACCCGAACACGTTCCGGAACTGGTCCGGGACGGCGCCGACGTCGCCGTGCCCGCTACCGCCTCCGCCGCCTCGGCCCCCGCGTCCGCCGCCTCCTCGGCCTCCGCCAAGACCGGCGGCCAGTCGGCGGCCAGCAAGGTCGGCCAGGCCTACCGCAACAGCCTCGCCCGGGCGATGTCGTGGGCCGAGCGTCCGGTTCATCCGGTCACCGTGTGGCGCGGGCGACTCGCGATCGCCCTCGACGCCCTGGAAACCGACGCCGCCGAGCGCGCGGCCGCGAAAAGCGGCACGGACCGGCCCCGGTTCGAGCGGCGCAGCCCGGTCGAGACCACCAACGTCCAGTTGCCCACCGGCGACCGGCTGCTGATCCCGACCGGGGCGGAAACGTTGCGACTCAAGGGCTACCTGATCATGAGCCGTAACAGCAGCCGCGATTATGCCGAATTTGCTGACATGGTCGAAGCAATGGAGCCCGAAACCGCGGCCGTAGTGCTGGCGGGAATGGACAGGTATTACTGTTGTCAGCCACTGGGTTCGTATTCGAGGCGGCAATGGATGGCCACCCAGCTGGTCCGCCGGCTCGCTGATCCGCACCCGTCTGATGTCGACGACGAGTGGCCCGACCCTGATGCCGAGGCAAACTGGGAGGAAGTCAGGCAGCGCTGCCTGGCAGTGGCCGTAGCGATGTTGGAGGAGGCGAGGTGACGTTGGCCGCCGACCAGCGGAAACCGGTGCCCGCTCCGCCACCGCAACGGCCCGGGCGGGAAACCAGCGAACCCGGCACCGACCAGCCGGTGGAATTTTGGTCTACCGCCGCGATCCGCGCGGCGCTGGAGGGCGGCGACATCGCCACCTGGAAGCGCATCGCCGCCGCGCTCAAGCGCGACCCGTTCGGGCGCACCGCCCGCCAGGTCGAAGAGGTCCTCGGAGGAGTTCGGCCGTACGGCATTTCCAAGGCGCTGTCGGAGGTGCTGGACCGTGCCCGCATCCAACTGGAGGCCAACGAGCGTGCTGAGGTGGCTCGTCACGTGAAGCTGCTGATGGATCGATCGGGTCTGGAGCAGCAGGAGTTCGCGTCGCGGATCGGTGTACAGGTCGAGGACTTGACCTCCTATCTCGACGGCAGCGTCAGCCCGTCCGCCTCGCTGATGATTCGGATGCGACGGTTGTCGGACCGGTTCGTCCGGGTGCGGAACACGCGGGCGGCCGACACCAACTGACGCCCGGCCTATCGGGAATTGATCGGCGTCACGTCGAGCACCAGCCAGTCATCGCCACGCTTGGTCAGCGTTACCCGAACCGCCGGCGCCGCCTGACTGGGGGGCTGACCGGGCGAGTTCTGGGTGACCCGCAGAATCACCGCCACGCTGGCGTCCGCGGGCCCGAGCGCCTCCACTCCGGCCGACAGCGTGGCGGCCTGTGCGGTGACCTTGCGTTGCGCCAGGTCGGCACTGGACCTGGCGTATTGCTCTTTGAACGCTTGCGCCCGGTCCGGGACCATCATGGCCGCGGCCCGGTCCACGGAGGCGTTCGGGGCCGTCGGCGAAAACGACGCCACCGCCTCGGCCATCCCGGTGGCGACCTGTACCACCGTTCGGGAGTCGCGATTGAACTCGCGATCCGGCGTGGTCCAGTGGGTGTATCCGGTCAGCACCGCGGCCACCAGCGCGGCCGTGCACAAGAACACTACGGCCAGGCGCAGCCCCGGCGCGTCGTCGTCGGTGCCCACGGTGACGGCGTCACGGCGAAACAGCCAGAAATTGACGGCCACACCCTCGGCGATCAGCAGCACCAACACCGAGCACGCCGAAATCCACCACCACGGCCAGCCGAGCACGAATCCGATCACCAGCAACGCCACGGCAGCCGCCAGCGGCGCCACGATGTCGAAGACGGCCAGCCGCCACGCATTTCTCGTCGGGAGTCTCAACGGATCGACTCCAGCCCGGAGATCATCAGCTTGCCGTCCACCTCGGAGACGTCAATCCGCAGGTTCCAGTGCACCGTCTGGGGCTTGACCCCGGCATTCTCGGCGACCGACGTCGCCACCAACAGCACCGAGTCCGTCCGGGTGGCGAAGGGCGGCAATTTGGTGGTCACCACCGGCCGGGCGCTGCCGGGCTGGGTATCCAGATCGTGGTGCACCGTTTCGATCGCCACCGCCTCGATCCGGCCGTCGCTGCGCGTCTGCAACTTCTCCACCACCTGCCGATAGGGCTGCACGGCGGCGTCGAAATCGGTGTTGAGCTGTCCGACCGTCCCGTCGTGCAGCCGCTGCAGGCTGGAGTCGACGTTGCCGGCGTTCATGTTGATCAGCACATCGGTCCATTCGGCGGCCGCGCGCATGACCCGACTCAGGTACCCGCGCTCGGCGACCTCGTCACGATGTGACGACCAGATCAGTGCGCCGAGCACGACTGCGGCCACCGACAGCACACCGAGAACGGTCGAGGCGATGCCGTAGTTGGAGAACATCGCGGGCTGCGCCGACTCCGGTTCGTCGGGCTCGGAGGTCGCGTCCTCGGAGTCGTCGGCCTCATCGACATCAGCATCCTCGTCGGGCATGGCCCGATCGTCGCACCCGATATGGGGTGGAAGGATGGCGGGGTGACAGTAGAGGCCATCCGCTCCGGTATCGACCTGAGCTACGTCGACGCCGATGCCCGCCCCCAAGACGACCTGTTCGGCCATGTCAACGGCCGCTGGCTCAAGGAACACCAGATACCGGCGGACCGGGCGATCGACGGCGCCTTCCGGCAGCTGTTCGACCGCGCCGAAGAGCAGGTGCGCGATCTGATCGCCGAAGCCAGCCGAGCCTGTGCGAAAGGTGCCGCGACCGGCGGCGACGAGCAACGCATCGGCGACCTGTACGCCAGCTTCATCGACGAGGACGCCGTCGGACGCCGCGGTCTGCAACCACTGCACGAGGAGCTGGCCACCATCGACGGCGCCGCCGACCGTGCCTCCTTGGCCGCCGTCATCGGCGCCCTGCAGCGCACGGGCATGGGCGGTGGCATCGGATTCTATGTGGACACCGACTCCAAGGACTCCACCCGTTACCTGCTGCACTTCTCCCAGTCCGGCATCGGCCTGCCCGACGAGTCCTACTACCGCGACGAACGGCACGCCGCGGCGCTGGCCGCCTACCCCGGCCACATCGCGCGGATGTTCAGCTTGGTGTACGGCGACGCCCCCGAGGACCGGGCCGCCCACGCCGATATCGCGGCCCGCATCGTGGCGCTGGAGAGCAAGGTGGCCGCCGCCCATTGGGACGTGGTCAAGCGCCGCGACGCCGAACTCACCTACAACCTGCGCACCTTCGCCGACCTGCAGGTCGAGGGCGCCGGCTTCGACTGGCAGGGCTGGGTCACCGCGCTGGGCAGCACGCCGCAGGCTCTCCCGGAATTGGTGGTGCGCCAGCCCGATTATCTGCACGCCTTCGCGGCGCTGTGGAACAGCGAAGACCTCGACGACTGGAAGTGTTGGGCGCGTTGGCGATTGATCCGTTCCCGGGCCCCCTGGCTGACCCGCGACCTGGTCGATCAGGACTTCGAGTTCTACGGCCGCAGCCTGACCGGCGCCGAGCAGATCCGCGAGCGCTGGAAGCGGGGCGTGGCCCTGGTGGAGACGCTGCTCGGCGATGCAGTCGGAAAGCTTTATGTGCAAAGGTATTTCCCGCCGGGAGCCAAGGCCCGCATCGACGAGCTGGTGGCCAGCCTGCAGGAGGCGTACCGGGTCAGCATCGGCGAGCTGGAGTGGATGACCCCGCAGACCCGGCAGCGGGCACTGGCCAAGCTGGGCAAGTTCACCGCCAAGGTCGGTTACCCGGTCAAGTGGAAGGACTACTCCACGCTGGTGATCGACCGTAACGACCTCTACGGCAACTTCCGGCGCGGCTACGCGGTCAACCACGACCGCGAGTTGGCCAAGCTCGGCGGCCCGGTCGACCGCGACGAGTGGTTCATGACACCCCAGACGGTCAACGCCTACTACAACCCCGGGATGAACGAAATCGTTTTTCCGGCAGCCATTTTGCAACCGCCGTTCTTCGATGCCGAAGCCGACGACGCCGCCAACTACGGAGGCATCGGCGCGGTGATCGGGCACGAGATCGGACACGGCTTCGACGACCAGGGGGCCAAGTACGACGGCGACGGCAACCTGGTGGACTGGTGGACCGACGACGACCGCACCGAATTCGCCACCCGCACCAAGATATTGATCGAGCAATACGAAACGTACACGCCACAGGATCTCGCTGCCGGCCACCATGTGAACGGCGCGTTCACCGTCGGGGAGAACATCGGCGATCTGGGTGGGCTGTCCATCGCGCTGCTGGCCTACCAGCTGTCACTGAACGGTGAGCCCGCTCCGGTCATCGACGGCCTTACCGGTGTGCAGCGGGTGTTCTTCGGTTGGGCTCAGGTGTGGTGCACCAAAGCGCGTGAGGCTGAGGCGATCCGGCGGCTGGCCGTCGATCCGCATTCCCCGCCGGAATTCCGGTGCAACGGCGTGGTGCGCAACATCGACGCTTTCTACCAGGCTTTCGACGTCACCGAGAACGATGCCCTGTACTTAGCGCCGCAACAGCGGGTCCGCATCTGGAGTTAGGTTCCCCGCGAGCAGACGCAAAAACCCCGCGACACGCCGCTAAACGGGGGCTTTTGTGTCTGCTGGGCACCGCTCGATGCGCGCTGGCACATGTTTGTGCCACGGTGTGCCGGCATAGGGGTCACGCCACCGCGTCGAGGTCAGCGTGTTCGGGGCGACGCCCGGGGTGCGCAGCTGGCCGTCGTCGTCGGTGTAGTCCAGGCCGAAGCCGTTGGGCAGAGCGGCATGTCCGGGCAGCATCGTCTCGGTGATCTCGACAGTCGCCTCGGCGCTGCCGGCCGCGGTGGTGATGCGGGCTCGGCCGCCGTCGACCAGTCCGAGGACTTGGGCGTCTTCGACACTGACCCGCAGCGCCCCGTCGGCGTCGCGTTTGCGCCAGGACGGGTCGCGGAAGATGTCGTTGGCGGTGTAGGCGCGGCGCTCGCCCACCGACAGCACGATCGGCAACTCCGCCGTCGTCAAAGCCGCCGAAGCGCGGGCCAATGACCTTATCTCGTCCAGCATTTCGGGGATTTCCAGGGCGATCTTGTGGTCGGCGTGGCTGATCAACGCGAAGTCGTCCGGGTAGGTGTGCGCGGTGAAGGTGACCCCGGAGCGGCCGGACAGGATCGCGTCGAACAAGGCGTTGCCGTCAGCGTGCCCGGCGCGCCGGACGGCGTCGGGATAGGTCATCGCGGTCTTCTGCGCAAGCCCCCACAAGGCAGCCGCTCCCGCCAGCCCGTCCGGTAGCGTCGGGCCGAGGGTTTCGTAGAGCACGTAGGGAAGCAGTTTGGCCACAGTCGGATTGGTCGCCACCGCGGTGAGAAACGCTTGGGCGTACGCCTGGCGACCTTGCTGCGCCGCCTCGCGCAGCGGCCGCAGATCCGCGTCGTCGACGACATCCAACGCGCGTACCAACCTCGACCAGATTTCCGGTTCCGGCAACGTTCCCGGCAGCGGTTCCAGTATCGGGTGGCGCAGGTGCACCGCGTTGTGCGGGAACTCAAAGTTGAAAAAGGTCGCTTCGACCTTCTCGAACTGCGACGACGCCGGCAGCACGTAATGGGCCAGCCGGGCGGTTTCGGTCATCGCGACGTCGACGACCACCAGCAATTCCAGCGTTGCGAACGCCTCCCGGCAGGCCGCCGAATCAGCAAGGGAATGAGCGGGATTGGCGCTTTCGACGATCATGGCGCGGAAACGGTCCGGATGATCGGTCAGGATCTCTTCCGGCACGACATTGCCCGGAACCAGTCCGGCGATGATGGGAGCGCCGGTGACCGGCGTGCGTCCGGATACCGTGCTGAACAACGGTGCGAACGACGAATGCAGATGCTGGCCACCCTTTTTCGCGAAGTTGCCGGTGAGGATCCACAGCATCTTGTTCAAGTACGAACACAGGGTGCTGTTGGGCGCCTGCTGGACTCCGAGGTCCTCGAACACCGAGACGCTGCCGGCGGTGCCGATCCGCCGGGCCGCCGCTCGCAACAATTCCTCGTCCACTCCGCAACGTTGCGCGTAGTCCGCGACCGGAACCTCCCGTAGCACGGTGCGCACGGCGTCGACGCCATGCACGTGTTCGCTGAGAAACGCCTCGTCACAAAGGTTTTCCTGAACCAGAACGCCCGCCAGTGCCGCCATGCACCAGGCGTCGGTGCCGGGCCGCACCCGCAGATGAAAGTCGGCCATCTTGGCCGTGTCGGTGACGACGGGATCGATCACGATCATCGATCGGGCGGGGTCTTTGGCGATGTCGTTGAGCACCACTCGGGCCCGCGGGAAGCTCTGCGACATCCACGGATTCTTGCCGACGAACACCGATACCTCGGCGTGCTCGAATTCGCCCCGTGTATGGCCGCCATATAGCTGCCAATCGATCCATGCTTCTCCGGTCTTTTCCTGCGCCAGGGCATTTGACCGGTAGCGTGCGCCCAACGCCTTCAGGAATGCGCCGCTGTAGGCGCCGCCGAGATGATTGCCCTGCCCGCCGCCGCCGTAATAGAAGATCTTGTCGCCGCCGTAGATATCGCGGATCCGCTTGAACCCGTCGGCGATTTCGACAATGGCGGTGTCCCAGTCGATTTCCTCGTAGGTTCCATCGGATCGGCGGCGCAGCGGCGAGGTCAGCCGACTGCGGTTGTTCTGGTAGTGGTCCAGGCGCAACGCCTTGTTGCAGGTGTAGCCGCGGGACGCCGGGTGCGCTTTGTCGCCGCGGATGCGGGCCAGTTTGCGGTCTGATACCTGCACCACGATGCCGCAGTTGCACTCGCAGAGGATGCAGGCAGTGGGCTGCCAATCCGTGGTGGTCATTGCGGTTTCCCTTCCGGCAGCTCGGCCAGTAGCAGGTGGTGCAGCTGGCGGTGAACCGACTCAAGCGGCGTCAGGTCACGCCGCACCCGGGCCAGCAGCAGCGCGCCTTCCAGCGCCGACACCGCCAGCATCGCCAATTCGGTCGCCCGGGCGGCCGGAATGCCGTCGCTGACGAAGCGCTGCGCGACCAGGTCTGACCAGCGGTCGAACACCGCCGCCGCGTGCTCGATCACCGACGCCATTCGCTCGCCGTCGGCGCCCTCGCCGGCTTCGACCGCCACCGCCGCGATGGGACACCCCGCACGGAAGTCGCTGGCGAGCAACTGCTCGCGGTACCAGCTGATCAGCGTGTCCAGCAGGTCGAGGCTGCCGCGGGGTTCGGTGATGATGGCCGCGACGTGCTCACCGGCGTAGTCGACGGCCTCGCACAGCAACTGGGTCCGCCCGCCCGGGAAGTAGTGGTAGGCCGACCCGCGCGGCGCCCCGCTGTGCCGTAGCACATCGGAGATGGCGGTGGCGCGTGCGCCACGCTCGCGGATCAGTAGCGCGGCAGAGACGACCATGCGTTCGCGCGGACTTCGCATGGCTGCTCCTCGGGCCTGGACTGTCCTATGTATGTTGCTATACATAACACGGCTGCGCAAGGGCCTCCTGCCGCAGTTTGGACAAGGGAGCGGCTTGGCAAGGGAGCGGTTTGGGCAAGGGAGCGGTTTAGGCAAGGGAACGGCGACTTAGGCGTCGCCCGTGGCCGGATTAACCCGACAGCCCCCGCCACACCTGGTCACAGCTGCAACGTCGGCGTCTGCGCAGGCCCGGCGTCAGCGCTCGTGAGCGGCGCCAAGAGACGGGCTCAGATCCCTTGATGTCACAAGGTCCGCAGCCGGCCCGCCAGGGCAGCTCTTAGATCTGCCAGTCCTGAGCGCCGTCGTTCTTGTTGTAGGTCCCCACGGAGTTCTTCACGATTACCGGGTCCCCACTGCCGAAGTTGTCGTAGAACCACTTGGCGTTGGCGGGACTGAGGTTGATGCAGCCGTGGCTGACGTTGCGCTTGCCCTGATCACCTACCGACCACGGCGCGCTGTGCACGAAGTTTCCGCTGTTATCGATCCGGACGGCATCGGAAACGGTCACCTTGTAACCCTGCGGCGAGTTGACCGGGACACCGTACGTCGAGGAGTCCATCACCACCGTCGGGAACCTCTCCAAGACGTAGTACGTGCCGTTGGGGGTTTGATGGTTACCGGCCGACATCCCCATGGACATCGGGAAGGTTTGCTGCACCACGCCGTTGCGGGTAATCGTCATCTGGTGCGTGGCGTCGTCGGCGGTGGCCACCAGCGCGTCACCGGTGCGAAAGCTCGACCTGGTGCCGGCCGCATCGATGTTGACCGCCGTGTTGGCCGGCCAGAATTGCAGCGGGCGCCACCGAACTTGGGTTGGACTCAGCCAATAGAACTTGCCGGGCACCGGCGGGATCGACGAAATGTGGATGGCGCTTTCAGCCATCGGGCGGTCGGCGATGGGCACCTGGAAGTTGATGATGATCGGTTTGGCCACACCGACCATCGCGCCGTTGACCGGATTGAATGTCGGCGGGCGGAATGGCGGATCGCCGACAAACGGCGTCGGATCCTGCCCCGCGACCGGGCCGGCTGCGGCAGGTATCGCCAGCGGGTCGGGCGGCGGCGGCGCAAGCGGGTCGGGCAGCGGAGGCAGGGCCAGCGGGTCGGGTGGGGGAGCCGCCCCCGGGTCGGCAGGCTCAGCCGGCGCGACCACTCCCGGGTCGCCGGGCACCTGGTCCGGGTCCGCAAGTGCGGGACCGGCGCCCAGCAGCAACACCGAAACCACCCCGGCCACGTTCACCGCGGCGAAGAGGCTTCCTTTCCTGCCCCTCCTGCCCCCCTTGCGGGCCCTCGTCCAGCGCGACATATGTCATCCCTCCGGTCACGTCCTGGCCCCAGTGTGGCATAGCGCAGCGGCTGCATTCCGGTCCCGCAGCCGCCCGGCACCGCGTCAGCTGCTCAGTTCACGCCGTTGACCTGCAGCCTTACTCAAGCTGTGAAGTTTCCCGGGGCGGCCTCATCCGCAGCCTCGAAGACGCGCCGGGCCGCCGTCATCCCCACCAACGCGACGGCCATCAAGATCGCCGATGCGGTGAGCATCAACGCCACATTCCGCTCGTACAACAGTCCACCCGCCAGTGAGCCGGCCATGATGCCCAGCTGAAACGCCGTCACGTACAGCCCGGATGCCCCGTCGGGGTCGTCGGACCCGCTGCGCATCGCCGCCGATTGCAGCATCGGCGACACCGCGGTCGCAGCCGCTCCCCACAGCACGATCGCCCCGGTCCCGACGACCAGTGTCGTCACCGGCGCGCGGCCACCGCCGAACGCCAGCGCCGTCAGCACAACGAACGCGACGGTCAGGCCGGCGACACAGAAAATCATCGCGCCCTTGGGCCGGCGGTCCAGCGGGCGCGCCACCAGAGCCACCGCGATCACTCCGGCGATCCCATAGGCGGCCAGCAGCCACGCCTGATTCGGCCCGTGCACGCCGACGACTTGCCGGATGACCACCACGATGTAGGTGTACGAGACGAAATGGCCGGTGACGCCGATCATGGTGATCAGGCTGACGATGATCAGCGCGCGATTGCGGTGATGGCGCGATCGCGGACCGACGTGCCGCAACTGGTCCGCGCTGAGCACCAGCTCGGGCAACAGCAGCCGGGCCGCCACAGTGACCGCGGCAGCCGCAACGGTGATGCACACCGCTGCCAGCCGCCAGCCCCACATCAGGCTCAAAGCGGCCGTCAGTGGACTGCCCACCACCAGCGCCAGGCTGGTTCCGATGTAAATCGACGTGGTAGCGCGTCCGGCGTGGCTGGAGGGCACCAGCCGGGTGGCGATCGGGGCGATGACCGACCACAGCAAGCCATGGGTGACCGCACACAGCACCCGCCCGCCGGCCAACACCGCGAAGTTCGGCGCCAGCGCCGAGATCAGCTGCGAAACGGTCAGGCAGACGAGGGCGACCACCAGGGTCCGCCGCCGCGGCCAATGCGCCGTCCACCGCACCAACGGAACCGTCGTCAGCGCCGCGACCAGGGCATACCAGGTCAGCAGGGTCCCCACCAAGACGACGCTGATGTTCAGGTTCCGCGCGATCGCCGACAGGGCACCCACCGGCAGGATCTCGGCGGTGACATACACGAAGGCCGCCGCGGCCAGCACAGCCAACTGCGCGGCGATCCGCGGTGTCCACGGTCCGGCGGCCGCAGGGGCAACAGTTCGGGTCTCGGCAGTCATGGCGGTGACATCTGTCGGCATTCAGTGGCCGCGCGTCGCCCGCGCACCGCGGCAGTGCGTCGCGACGATCACGCTGCACTCACCGTACGCACCGCCGCCGCGCCTTCACACGAATTGCGGGTCAACACGCCCGTGCCGGGCCGCGCGCTCAGGAACGAACGAGTCGGGCGATGGCTGCGGAGGCTTCGGCGATCTTGCTGTCCGCTTCGGTGCCGCCCTCGGCAACGGCACGGGTGACGCAGTGGTTCAGGTGCTCGTCGAGCAGGTTCAGCGCCACCGCTCTCAGCGCACTATTGACGGCGCTGATCTGGGTCAGCACGTCGATGCAGTACTTGTCCTCCTCGATCATGCGCGCGATTCCACGCACCTGACCCTCGATGCGCCGCAGCCGTTTGGCGTAATTGTCCTTCTGCTGCGAATACCCGTAGTCGGTTGTCATCATTCTCCCAACGATCAGACGCCCCAGCTCTGCGGAAATCGCCGATCGGGCTGCCGTAAATCCTAGATACTACCTCATACCCTAGCGGGGTATCAGGTAGGGCGCCACAAGGATACTTGGACGATGCCCGAAGCCGATATCAAGCCCCGTAGTCGTGACGTCACCGACGGCCTGGAGAAGGCCGCTGCCCGCGGCATGTTGCGGGCAGTGGGCATGGGGGACGAAGACTTCGCCAAGTCGCAGATCGGGGTCGCATCGTCGTGGAACGAGATCACGCCGTGCAACCTCTCGCTGGACCGGTTGGCCAAGGCGGTCAAGGAGGGGGTGTTCGCCGCGGGCGGCTATCCCCTCGAGTTCGGGACGATCTCGGTGTCCGACGGCATTTCGATGGGACACGAGGGGATGCACTTCTCGCTGGTGTCGCGCGAGGTGATCGCCGACAGCGTCGAGACGGTGATGCAGGCCGAGCGGCTGGACGGCTCGGTGCTGCTGGCCGGGTGCGACAAGTCGCTGCCCGGAATGCTGATGGCCGCCGCACGCCTGGACCTGGCGGCGGTGTTCCTCTACGCGGGCTCGATTCTGCCGGGGTTGGCCAAGCTCTCCGACGGCAGCGAGCGCGAGGTCACCATCATCGACGCCTTCGAAGCGGTCGGCGCGTGTGCGCGCGGGCTGATGAGCCGGGAGGACGTCGACGCCATCGAGCGCGCGATCTGCCCGGGCGAGGGCGCGTGCGGCGGCATGTACACCGCCAACACCATGGCCAGCGCCGCCGAGGCACTGGGCATGTCGTTGCCGGGCAGCGCGGCGCCGCCGGCCACCGACCGTCGCCGCGACGGGTTCGCACGCCGCAGCGGGCAGGCCGTCGTCGAACTGCTGCGCCGCGGCATCACCGCCCGCGACATCCTCACCAGAGAAGCCTTCGAGAACGCGATCGCGGTGGTGATGGCGTTCGGCGGCTCGACCAACGCGGTGCTGCACCTGCTGGCCATCGCCCACGAAGCCGGCGTCGAGCTGGCGCTGGACGACTTCAACCGGATCGGGTCGAAGGTGCCGCATCTGGCCGACGTCAAGCCGTTCGGCCGCTACGTGATGTCGCACGTCGACCACATCGGCGGGGTGCCGGTGGTCATGAAAGCACTGCTGGATGCCGGTCTGCTGCATGGCGATTGCCTGACTGTGACCGGTCAGACGCTGGCCGAGAACCTGGCCGCCATTGCCCCGCCGGATCCGGACGGCAAAGTCCTGCGCGCGCTGAGCAACCCCATCCACCCGACCGGCGGGATCACCATTCTGCGCGGATCGCTGGCGCCGGAGGGTGCGGTGGTCAAGACCGCCGGTTTCGACTCCGAGGTATTCGAAGGCGTGGCAAGGGTTTTCGATGGTGAACGGGCCGCGCTGGACGCCCTCGAGGACGGCACCATCACCAAGGGCGACGCGGTGGTGATCCGCTACGAAGGGCCCAAGGGTGGGCCCGGGATGCGGGAAATGCTCGCCATCACCGGAGCGATCAAGGGCGCGGGGCTGGGCAAAGACGTGCTGCTGCTGACCGACGGCCGGTTCTCGGGCGGTACCACCGGCCTGTGCGTCGGCCACATCGCGCCCGAAGCCGTCGACGCGGGGCCGATCGCCTTCCTGCGCGACGGCGACCGGATCCGGCTCGACGTCACCAGCCGCACCCTCGACGTGCTCGCCGACCCGGACGAATTCGCGGCCCGGCAACTGGATTTCGCTCCCCCGCCGCCGCGCTACCGGACCGGGGTCCTGGCCAAGTACGTCAAGCTGGTCGGCTCCGCCGCCGGCGGCGCGGTCTGCGGGTAGCCACGCCCGTTCGAGCCACAACCCGGATTCGCGGCGATAGCATCGTGCAATCCATCGCTTCGTGACTGCCGGGCGATGGTTTTCGTGAGCACGGCGAGGTGCCCGATGACGTATGTCCTGGTCTCACCGGAAATCATGGCCTCGGTGGCCGCCGATGTGCACAGTATCGGCGCGTCGCTGGCCAACCGGAATGCGGCAGCGGCCGCCACGACGACGAATGTGGCCAGCGCGGCGCAATGGGAGGAGGCGGCGGAACCGGCGGCCACGGCACCCCGCCGGGCGGTACCGACGGCGGCCCGGGCAACATCGGTGCGGACGGGCTCGACGGCCACACCATCTGACGGCGGCCCGACCGTCACCGCGAGACAAGGGGGATGGTCCGATGGTTTCCGATGGTTGATGTCCTCGACCGGCTGCGGCTGGACGTTCCGGTCGCCCAGGCAGGCATGGGCGGCGGCATCGCCGGTGCCGCGTTGGCGGCTGCGGTCGCCAACGCAGGAGGCCTGGGCACCCTCGGCCTGGTCACCGCTCGCCAGTTGCGCAGTGCCATCGATCAAGTGCGGGCCAAGGCTCCGGGCCGCGCCGTGGCGGTCAACCTGTTGCTGCCCTTCCTGCACCGTGGTCATGTCGACGTGTGTGTCCGCGCGGGGGTAGACGTCGTCGTTCTGGCTTTCGGCGAGAAGCGGGGGCTCATCGGGCATCTGCGCGACGCCGGCATCGTCGTCTTCGTGATGGTCGGCACCCGGAAACAGGCGCTGCGGGCGGTCGCCGGCGGCGCTGACGGGTTGATCGCGCAGGGCCGTGAAGCCGGCGGACACCTCGTCGGGACCATGCCGGCACTGGACTTCCTCCCGCAGGCTCTGGCGGTGGCCGGGCAGCGGCCGGTGTTTCTCGCCGGGGGCATCGCGGACCGCGCCGACACCAGCACGGCCCTGGCGGCCGGCGCCAGCGGTGTGGTCGCCGGAACGCGATTCCTGATGACCGACGAGGCGAACGCCAACCGCGCGTATCAACGCCGGATCATCAACGCCGACAAGACGATCGAGACGAACCTGTTCGGCTTCAGCTGGCCGCTGCGACACCGCGTCCTGCCCAACGACGCCACCCGACGATGGTGCCGCGACGACGGGATGGCCAAGGCGGTGCCGGCGGTCTTCAACACCGTGAGCGGCCCGCTTTCGCTACTGGGGTACTTCGAGGCCGGTCCCCTGCTGCGGTTGCAGTCGCCGGGCCGTCCGCTGTTCACTCCGCTGCCGCCGGTCGCGGGGACGCCCGATTCCTGGGTGGAGCGGGCAGCCCTGTATGCCGGTGAGACCGCGCTGCGTATCGGCGAGATCACCTCGGCCGAGCAGGCGGTCAGGGACCTCACTCCCGAATAGCTCCTGACGGCGTTAGCGGACGGCTGCGATGGCGAATCCGTCCCAGCCCTTCGTCCCGACCGTCTGGATCGCCGCGGTGTCCAGACGCGGGTGCCGGCCCATCAACTGCAGGGTCTGGCGTGTCGCCACCGCGCTGGCGTCGTCGGATTCCGCTGACAGCACCTGACCGTCGCGAATCACGTTGTCTACGACGATCACTGCGCCGGGCCGGGCGAGCCGGACGGCCCATTGCAGGTAGGCGGCGTTGTTCTCTTTGTCGGCGTCGATGAACACCAGGTCGAACGGAGCGCCGGTCACCGTCGGCAGGGTGTCCAGCGCCGCGCCGACCACCACCTCCACCCGATCGGCGACACCCGCCCGCTGCAGGTTGGCGCGGGCCACCGCGGCGTGTTTGGGTTCATATTCCAGCGTCACCACCCGTCCCCATGGGCCCGCGCCGCGGGCCAGCCAGATGGTGCTGAAACCGCCCAGCGTGCCGATCTCGAGGATGCGGCGCGCCTGCATGGCGCCGGTCAGCAGGCACAGGAACTTGCCCTGCTGCGCGGAGACGGCGATGCGAGGCAACCCCGCGGCGTCGCTGGCCTGCAGCGCCGCGGACAACACCGGGTCGTCGCCGATCAGCGTGCTGTCCAGGAAGGCGTCGACGTCGTGCGGGGTCGGTTGGGCCATACCGAAACGCTAGTCCGGTCCACGCGCATCGGCTCGGCACGATCAAATTACCCGTTCCGGATGGTTACCAGATACCCGTATGGGGTATAGAGTGATCGTGGTCATCCGTTTGGGACTGCAGTCCCCCGATCCGAATAAAGGTGATATTCATGGCGACCCATGAGGCTGGAACCGAGTTGACCTGCGGCCACGAGGGCTGCGGCTGTCGTGTCCGCATCGAGGTCCCCTGCCACTGCTCCGGCGCTGGCGAGCCTTACCGCTGCACCTGCGGCGACGAATTGGTCCCGATCCAGTAAGCGGGCAGCCGGTCGTGCGTTCGGATGGACCATCGCGCTCATCGCCCGAACGCACGACTTGCCAGCTCGACCTCGGCCGCCAGCGTCAGCGCCGCCGCCGAAGCGCCCACCGCGACCGCGTAGCGACCCGCGGTGATGCGCCAGCACCCGGCCCGGCCGTCATAGCCGGCCAGCAGCCGCGGGTCCGCTGCGATACTCACCCGGACGACCTGGCCCGGGTCCAGGTCGACTCGGTGGAAACCCAGTAGGCGCAACCGCTGTGCGTCGGGAACGGCGGTCAGATACAGCTGCGGGATGTCCGACCCGCCGCGGTCACCGGTGTTGACGACACTGAAACTGACGGTCACGGTGTCGCCGCCGGTCACCGCCAGGTCGCGATACTCGAAGCTGGTGTAGGACAAACCGTGACCGAAGGCGAACATCGGGGCCTGCCCGGTCCGGGCGAACCAGCGATAACCGACATCCGCGCCTTCGTGGTAGTCGATGGTGGTCGGTGTCCCCGGCGCCGCATCGGGCAGCTCCGGGCGGGGTGTCTGGCCGAGATCGGCCGGAAATGTGATCGGCAGCCGGCCCGACGGATTCACCTGTCCGGCAAGGATTTCCGCGATGGCTTTGGCGCCCGCCTGGCCCGGATACCACGCTTGCACGATGGCGTTCACGCGGTCCCGCCAGGGCATGGCCACCGGGTTGCCGGTCTCGAGCACCACGACGATGTTCGGATTGGCGGCGGCGACCGCCGAGATCACCGCGTCCTGGCCCCACGGCAGCGACAGGTCGGCGCTGTCGAAGCCCTCCCCTTCGGATCGGATCGCGAACACGATCGCGACGTCGGCGCGGCGCGCCGCCGCCACGGCCTCCGCCGCGCTGACGCCGGGATCGAATTCGATCTGTGCGTCGGGGAATTGCCGTCTCAGTTCGTCGAGCGGGCTGGGTGGCACCAGATAGAGATTGCGTAAGCCGGCCTGCAGGCCGGACCCGCCGATCGGGATCACGCTCGCGTAGCCGCCCGGCGGTACGACGGTGCTGGAGCCGTAGCCGGCCGCCACCCCGACCTGTGCGTAGCCGCCGATAACGGCGATGCGAAAGCCCGAACCGGCAATCACCGGCAGCAGCCCGCGGTTCTGCAGCAGCACGATGCCCTGCCGGGCGATCTGCAGGGCAATCGCGTTGTGCGCCTGCATATCCGGTGCGGGCACGGGTTCCCACCGGTCGATTCCGACAGCGAACATCGAACGCAGGATTCGCCGAACCATGTCCGACAACCGTTCTTTGGGCAGCAGGCCCTCGGAGTAGGCGGCACGCAGTCGGTCGCCGAATGCCTCGGTCCCCCACAGCACGGCGTCGATCTGTGCGCCGCATTCCTGGTCCAGGCCGGCAAGCGCGCACTCCCAACTCGGTGTCCCGCCCCAATCCGACATCACCCAGCCGCGGTATCCCCAGGCACCCTTCAGCACATCGTTGATCAGGACAGCGTTGGCGGCGGCGTAGTCGCCGTTGACCTTGTTGTATGCCGCCATCACCGCGCCGGGCTCGGCACGCTCGACGGCAATCTCGAAGGCCAGCAAGTCCGATTCGCGGTGCGCATCGGGTTCGATGACGGCGTCCAGCCAGTGCCGGTTGGTCTCGTTGCAGTTCAGTGAGTAATGCTTGGTCGTCGAGATGACGCCCTGGTTCTGGATGCCGATGATCTGCTCCGCGGCCATGGCGGCGCTCAACAGCGGGTCTTCGGAGAGGTACTCGAAGTTGCGACCATTGCGCGGGTCACGGGCCAGGTTGATGGCGCCGGCCAATTGGACGTTGAACCCGCGGCTGCGGGCCTGGCTCCCGATCACCTCGCCGGCGGCCCGGGCCAGTGCGGGGTCGAAGCCGGCGGCCAGCGCCAGCCCGGCGGGCAGCGCCGTGGCCGTATCGCCAGGGCGGTAGCCGGGATTGGTGACACCGAGTCCGGCGTCGCTCATCAGCAGCGCCGGAACCCCCAGCCGCGGAATGCCGGGCACATAGCCGGCGCTCATCGCAACGTTGGGCGGGATGCGCTCATCGCGCAGCGGCCACCAGTCCCCGGCTCCCATGACCCCGACAAGCAGCGAGAAGCGTTCGTCGTCGGTCATCTGGGACTCGATCTTGCGGGCCCGGGCGTCGGGGTCGGATGGGCCCACCGCACACCCTCTTTCGCGTAGACAACCCGCAGAATGTGGCCAACCTCGGCTCCCATCACCAACTCGGCCAGCTCACACATCGTCGCCACGAACTGCGGCCCGTGCGGCGGCGGCACGTGACACAAATGATGTGCGACTTCATGGAGCACGACCAACTCGCGCATCGCCCAGGCGGCGGTGTCGCGGTCCGGGACGGCGATAATGCCGGCGCCGTCCCGGTTCTCGTAGTGCGCCGCGGTGGCCGCCCGCCGGGCGCGTACCCGCAGCGGCGACACCGACGGCCAGTTCCGGCGCACCGCCGGCAGGCCCAGCACGTCGTCGACATAGCGCTGCACCGACGCCACCGAGGCGAACCGTCCCTCGGGCGGCAGCGTCACCTGCGTCCCGAAGAAGTCCACACTGGGCGATCCGTGTTCGACGGCACGGTCGAACAGGGTGCGGACAAACTCCTCGGCCGCATAAACCCTGGCCCGCTGGGAGTCGCGGCCCGAGGAATCCGCCCAGGTCACCGGTCCAGGGCTGTTCGCGTTCCGGGCAACTCGGCGCTCTGGCCCAGCCGGGCCTGCCGCCCGGCCCGGTCACCCGCGCGGCGCGCCGCCGAGGAATATCCGGCCGAGGCCCGGTGGGCCCGCCAGGTGCCGCGCGCCCGAGACGCGCCGCGATAGTAGTCGTGCAACTCGATCTCCTTGTCCCGCAACGCGATAGCGGTGCCCGGTGCCCGGCCGCGGTCCGCGGTGACCTCGCGGGTGGCCTGCTCGCGGGCCTCGGCCAGGCGCTGACCGACTCGAGCACCGAAGGCTAGCTGAAAGTTGAGCCTGGCGGTGATGGTGGGCGTGGGCCGGTGTGCCCCGGAGGCAAGGTAGGCATCGGAAGCCCGGACCATCTGCACCACCAGGCTGGCGTACAGGGCGAGGGTCGCGTCGATGTCCTCAGGGAACCCGTAGGCATAGAGGAACGTCGAATTCGATGCGACGTCGCAGCGTACATCGTTGGCCGCGGCGATCAACACGAACAGCTGGACGTAGGTCCGCAGCCCGCGGGCGCCGACCGTTCCGATGGTGATGGTGCGCTGGGTCGGCGCCTGCGCGGCCGAACGATTGGCCGAATGTGACCGCGCCACCGCGAGGTCGATGGACGCCGCCGTGGCCAGCCGCTGCGCGGCGGCCATGAACGCGTCGGCTTCATGGGAATTGTCGGTGCCTTCGGCCTGACGCAGCAGGGCGGCGATGCGGGCCAGCATCTTGTCGTCGGTCATGGCGCCAAACTACTGCAGCGGTACGACAATTCGGTTCAGAGGCGGTTGGTGATCCACCCGACCACGTCGTCGAGCACCTGGTTGCGCTCCGGCTCGTTGAAGACCTCGTGGTAGAGCCCGGGATATTCGTTCAGCTCGACATCGGTGGAGCCCACACATTCCACCAGGCGCCGGCTGCCCTCGATCGGGATAAGCCGGTCACCCGTGCCGTGCACCACCAACAGCGGCGCGGTCAGCGCCGGCGCCCGCCGCGGCATGGTCTCGCCGACCTGCAGCAGCGCCCGGCCGATCCCGGCCGGCACCCGGCCGTGGTACACCCGCGGGTCGTTCTGGTAGTCCGCCACCACCTGCGGGTCGCGGGATATCGCGGTGAAGTCGAGTTCCTGGACCGGCAGGCTGGGTACCACGACGCCGAGAACCTTGGCGGCCAGCGCCACCACCGGCGACACCAGATCCTGGGCCGCCACCGCCGGCGCCGACAGCACCATCAGGTCGTAGTTGTCCGGGCGTTCCACACCGTAGGCGAACACGATCCCGCCGCCCATGCTGTGCCCGAGGACAATGCGCTTGAGGCCGGGGTTTTCCCGGGTCGCGATGCCCACCAGGGTGTCGAAGTCGGCGGTGTATTCGGAGATGTCGCGCACCAGCACCCGCTTGCCGCCCGAGCGGCCGTGTCCGCGATGGTCGAGCGCGTAGGTAACCAGACCGGCCTCACCGAACCGCTGCGCGACGTGGTCGTAGCGGCGGGCATGCTCGCCCAGACCGTGAGCCAGCACAACCACGGCTTTGGGCCCGGTGTCGGGCCCGGTGTCGGGCCCGGTGTCGGGCGTCCAGACGTCGTAGACGATGTCCACACCGCCGACACCGGCGAAGTTGCGTTCAGTGCGCGTCGCATTCATTACGGGCAGCTTACGGGCTGCACAGCGGCTCCCCGGGCGGGGTTGTCCGGGTTGTCAGCGGCTCTGCGTAGGCTCGTCGGGGTGGGTCTGCTAGCACAAGACAATGAGCTCGGCGGTGATTTCTCCGCCCGTGCCGAACCCTACCGGCGCGAACTGCTGGCGCACTGCTACCGGATGACCGGATCGTTACGCGACGCCGAGGATCTGGTTCAGGAGACGCTGCTGCGCGCCTGGTAAGCGTATGACCGGTTAGAAGGCAAGTCGTCGATACGGACCTGGCTGCATCAGATCGCCACCAACACCTGCCTGAGCGCACTGAAAGGCCGGCGGCGCCGGCCGTTGCCGACCGGACTGGGAACGGCCAGCTCGGATCCGACGGCGGAGTTGGTCGAGCGCCGTGAGGTGCCCTGGCTGGAGCCGCTGCCGGATGCGACGGATGATCCGGCGGATCCGTCGGTCATCGTCGGGTCGCGCGAATCGGTCCGGTTGGCGTTTGTGGCCGCGCTGCAGCATCTGTCGCCCCGGCAGCGGGGGTGCTGTTGCTGCGCGACGTGCTGCAGTGGAAATCGGCCGAAGTGGCCGAGGCGATAGGCACCACCACCGTCGCCGTCAACAGCCTGCTGCAGCGGGCCCGATCGCAAATGGAGACCGTGCGCCCCAGCGCCGAGGACCGGTTGAGCGCGCCGGATTCGCTGCAGGCCCAGGACTTGCTGGCCCGCTACATCGCCGCGTTCGAGACCTACGACATCGACCGGCTGGTGGAGCTGTTCACCGCCGAGGCGATCTGGGAGATGCCGCCCTACGTCGGCTGGTATCAGGGCGCGCGGGACATCATTACGCTCATTCACCAGCAATGTCCCGCCGAATCGCCCGGCGATATGCGCATGATCCCGTTGGTGGCCAACGGCCAGCCCGCGGCGGCCATGTACCTGCGCGCGGGTCAGCGGCACGTGCCGTTCCAGTTGCATGTGCTGGACATGGTCGATGGCGGGGTGTCGCACGTGGTGGCTTTCCTCGACGGCTCACTGTTCCCGAAGTTCGGTCTGCCCAGTTCGCTGTGACGACCGGGCTGTTGTTGTTTGGGCGCCTTCGACATCGGCTCACCGCGTCCCGGTGATCAGCGGAAAATCCGGCGCCCCCGCTAGGCGACGCTGCCCACGCCCATCCGAAGCGGCCGGCCCGGCGTCATACGCTCGCGACCATACCGGCGCGGTGCAATAGTCGAATCAGGGCTGAGCACAACCAGATTCGATGATGCGCGGCGCAGGCGGTAGGGTACGGCAGTGCAGCCGCGGCCGCCTTGACGCCGCCGGGACCCGAGGTCGCCGCAGCACGCACCCGTGCCCACGCCGCTACTGTGGAAATCATGCCTGCCACAGTGGAGATTCGGCGAGCGGCCGAGCGGGCCGTCACGACGACCTCCTGGCTGACATCTCGACACTGCTTCTCGTTCGGCGACCATTACGACCCGGACAACACCCACCACGGGCTGCTGCTGGTCAGCAACGACGACGTGGTGCAACCAGGGACCGGATTCGACACCCACCCGCACCGCGATATGGAAATCGTGACGTGGGTGCTGGAAGGTGAACTGACCCATCGGGATTCGACGGGCAACCACGGCGTGATCTACCCCGGTCTGGCCCAGCGCATGTCGGCGGGCAGCGGAATCCTGCATTCGGAAAAGAACGAGTCAGCCACGCAGCCAGTGCATTTCGTCCAAATGTGGATAGCGCCCGACCAGACCGGCATTGACCCGGGATACCAGCAGCACGATATCGGCGATGACCTGTCGACCGGCGGTCTGGTCACCATCGCCTCGGGCATCAACGGCCACGACGCCGCGATCACGCTGCATAACCGCAGCGCGGCCCTGCACGCGGCGCGATTGCGCCCCGGCGACACGGTCGACGTCCCCCCCGCGCCCTATCTGCATCTGTTTGTCGCCCACGGCCGGATTGACCTGGACGGGGCCGGCGAACTGGCCGAAGGGGACGCGGTCCGCTGCACCGACATCGGGGCGCGGCGGCTCACCGCCGACTGCCCCGCGGAAGTCCTGGTGTGGGAGATGCACGCAAACCTGGGGTCCTGAGCCCGCCCTGACACCACATAGAGTGGGCTCGACAGACAGGAGCCCACATGTCTCAATCGCAGCCGCGTCATGCCGCACCGAACCCCAGGCGCAGCATCAAGTCGGTTCGGACCGTGCGGTTCTGGGCGGCACCGATCCTCATCACACTGGCCCTCATGTCGGCGCTGGCAGCCCTGTACCTGGGTGGAATCCTGAACCCGGCGACCAACCTGCGCCACTTCCCCATTGCGGTGGTCAACCAGGACGCCGGGCCCACCGGCAAGCAGATTGTCGAGGGTCTGGAGGCCGGATTGGACAAGAACAAGTACGACGTGCGCGTCGTCTCCCACGACGAGGCCAAGCGGCTACTGGACCGGGCTGAGGTCTACGGTTCGGCGGTCATTCCGCCGACTTTTTCCTCGGCGCTGCGTGATTACGCGATGAGCGCCGTGCAGCCGACCCACGCGGACCGGCCCACGATTACCATCTCGACCAATCCGCGAGCGGGCACGCTGGGCTCGAGCATCGCCGCCCAGACGTTGACCCAGGCGATGGCCGTGGTGAATTCCAAAGTCGGGCAACGCCTTACCGCCGACGTTGCGGCGCAGACCGGCGGCGCGCCGCTGGCCGGCGCCGCTGCGCTGGGGCTGACCAATCCGATCGACGTCAAATCCACGGTCTACAACCCGCTGCCCAACGGAACCGGTAATGGACTGTCGGCCTTCTACTATGCGCTGTTGCTGCTGCTGGCCGGATTTACCGGCAGCATCGTGGTGAGCACCCTGGTGGACTCGATGCTCGGTTACGTACCAGCCGAATTCGGCCCGGTGTATCGCTTCGGTGAGCAGGTCCGCATCTCGCGGTTCCGCACCCTGCTACTCAGGTGGGGATTGATGACGGTGCTGGCCTTGCTCACTTCGGCGGTGTACCTGGCGATCGCCCATGGCCTGGGCATGCCCATTTCCCTCGGCTGGCAATTGTGGCTCTACGGAGTGTTCGCGATCATCGCGGTAGGCGTCACGTCCAGCTCGTTGATCGCGGTGCTGGGATCGATGGGCTTACTGGTGAGCATGTTGATCTTCGTCATTTTCGGGTTACCGTCGGCCGGCGCCACGGTTCCCCTCGAGGCAGTGCCGCCGTTCTTCCGCTGGCTGGCCACATTCGAGCCGATGCACCAAGTGTTCCTGGGGGTAAGGTCGCTGCTCTACCTCGACGGTCACCCCGACGCCGGTCTGTCCCACGCCTTGGCGATGACATCCATCGGTCTGGTCATCGGCCTGCTGTTGGGGGGCATCATCACCCACCTATACGACCGCAAGGGATTCCACCGGATACCCGGGGCAGTCGAGATGGCCATTGCGGCGGAGCATCAAGCGCAGCACCAGGCACGGGAACGAGACCGCGCCGGCGCCGGCCCCGGCAACGGCTTAAGCGCAAACGAAAATCCAAGCGAGCAAACGTAATTCGAGTGCGGCGCAATCGTCACATCGCTGTTACATAAGTTGACAGTGTGACAGATGTGCCTAATTCTGGGATGGCTGCTTCCCGACCGGGCCGAAAGGGCTACCGTGCTGACGCCATCTGCCAGCCTGCGCCGACTTGCGGCTTGTCTTGCCTTAGTGGCTGCATGTGCCACGCTCACGGCTACCGCGGGACAACCCCTCGCCCATGCCGCCGACGGTCGCGAGATGCTCGAGCACGCCATCGCCACAACCAAGGGCTCCTACCTGGTGTACAACTTCGGCGGCGGGCATCCGATGCCGCTCCTCAACGGCGACGGTGGCCGCTACGAGATGAACAACGGCGGCCATCTCATGATCATCAAGAATGCATCGCAGCGGCTGCAGCCGCACCTGCTGGTCGACAGCCACACCGGTGACCAGGCGCGCTGCGAACACAACGCCGGGGCACGCACCAATGAAGGGCTCTGGCAGGCATCGGAGATCTACGCACCGCTGCAGGCCTGGCAGCGAATGGGACAGCCGACAATCGCGATCAACGCCAACTTCTTCGACGTGCGCCCGCAAAAGGGCGGCTCCTGGCGATCGACCGGTTGCAGTTCGCCATTGGGCGCGTTCGTCGACAACACCCACGGCCAGGGCCGCGCCAACCAGGCGGTCACCGGCACCGTCGCCTACGCCGGCAAACAGGGCCTGTCCGGCGGAAACGAGACCTGGACCTCGCTGACCACCATGATCATCCCGGCCGGTGGTGCGCCATATGTGTTGCGGCCCAAGGGCAGAGAAGACTACGACCTGGCGACTCCGGTGATTCAGGACTTGCTCAACAAGAACGCGAAGTTCGTCGCCGTCGCCGGGATCGGGCTGTTGTCGCCGGGCAACACCGGCCAACTTCACGACGGCGGCCCGAGTGCCGCGCGTACGGCGCTGGCCTACGCGAAGCAGAAAGACGAGATGTACATCTTCGAAGGAGGTAACTACACGCCGGACAACATCCAAGACCTCTTCCGGGGCTTGGGCAGCGATACGGCGATCCTGCTCGACGGTGGTGGGTCGTCGGCAATTGTGTTGCGCCGTGACACCGGAGGCATGTGGGCCGGCGCGGGATCGCCGAAGGGCTCCTGCGACACCCGCGAGGTCCTCTGCGACTCCCACGAACGGGCGCTGCCCAGCTGGCTCGCATTCAACTAGTAAGCGCCTGAGGCGTTTTGCTATCCACGGGGCCGTAGCGGAACACCAGCATGCTCACCGAGATAACGGCGGCGGCCAGTGCGAACACCGGCGCCACGGTCACCCGGGACATGACGGCACCAAGTACCGCGCCGCCGCACATCGCCGTGATCACGCTATAGCGCAGCAAGCTTCGGCCACCCGTGCCGCCGGCCAGCCGGCTCTCGGCGCCGATCGCGACGATGGTCGACGTCAACATTGTGGTGCTGAGCTCGCGAATGCCGAACTCCCGAGCGATTGCGTTCTGCAAGCCGAACGTCAACGCGAGCCCACCGATGAGAAACAGCTTGGTGTTGTCGTGATAGCGCAGTACCCCGCTGCCGGCCAGTACCGACAACGTCGCCAGCACCGCGACCTCGGTCCCCAGCGCCGCGCTGATCCAGCGTCGTGGCTCACCACCGAGCGCCCGAGTCAACCGGCCGCCGATGATCGTGCCGATGACGAAGGCGACCACGGACACCACGCCGGCGACCAGGTCGATACCCGTCTGCGACTTCGGCACCAGGCAAATGCCGAGGAAGATCACGTTGCCGGTCATGTTGGCGACGAACACATGCCCGAGGACCAGCACACTGATCGCGTCGGCCAAGCCGGTGGCGAAGGTCAGCAACAGCAACGCGGCGATCGTCAACCGGTGATACCCGGGCGAGCTGACGGCCATGTAAACCCCTCGACCAGGCCGGGGCTACAGGCGCGGCGTCAAATCCAGCGAGGTGATCGTCGTCATCCTGGTCACAAACCAGCGGGAGTTATCCCGCTTCATGATCAGCCGGTACGACAGATACTTCATTGCCGGAATGTTCTTGGTCAGCGGGCTGGTGGTGGTGGTGTTCGTGTACACGATCGCCACCGCATTGGGACCATCCAGCGATTCGACGGCCACGCCGGTGACCTCGGTGTTATTGGTGACCTTGGCTTGCTTGTTCGGCGCGACGATGCTGTCGACGAATTTCCGGTATTGCGCTCCGAAGTCACCGCTGAGGTAGACCGCCGCGCGATCGGCCAGCTTATCCATGTTTTCCGGGGTGTAGGTCCACAACGTGGTGATCGCGTTCGCCGCGGTCCGCGCCACGTTGAGCTTGACGGCAACGACCGCGCGATCGGCCAGGTACGGCTGCAGGGTCGCGCCGGCAAATGCGGCAGAACCCACGAAAAGCAGTACGCCAACCACGGCGACGGCCGCGGCGACGCGCTTGCCGCTGGGGCGTTTGACCCTGCCGGTCAGTCGCTTGAGGAACCCGACTTTGGGCCCGGCGCCGCCACCGGCGGCCTCGGTGTCGGAGTCGGAATCGGTGTCGGACTCGCCCATGCCGGCGCCGTCACTGGCGGCCTCGGAGTCGGAATCGGCGACCTCGGTGTCGCCGCCGTCAGCTTGCTCGGACTGATCCGCTGCTGCTGCCGCAACGTCGTCGCTTGCGGGTTCCGCGTCCACCGCCTCGGTTGCTTGAGTTGCCTGATCGTCGGTCTCGGCGAGGGAATCCGGTTCGGCGTCGGACGCTTCCGAGTTGGCCTCGGTCAGATCATCTGCAGCAGGTTGCTGATCTTCCACTGATTCCCTTCCTGCTTAGCTGTGGCAGCCCAACGGTTCGTGTTCTCGAAGACCTCTTTGCCATCGGGTGACTTGGAGGTGACCTCGGTGGCCACCAAAACGCTGGCGGTGCCGTCGTCGTTCCACCGTTCCACGCCCGCATCCAGGACCGTACCCTTGGCGGGCTCTGCTTGAGCGACCTGCAGCAGGATCTCGTTCGCCTTGTCGTGGTACTGCTTGGCGAAATCGCCGGTCGCTTGCGCCAATATCCGCTCGACGTATTCGTTCGCGTGATACGGGTCAACGGAAGTGAACTGCCCCATGAACCATTTCACGTAGTTGACCACCTCATGCTCCCGGTGCGCGGCCCGATCCCGCGACACATGCGCGACCAGCATCAGGCTGGATAGCGTGATCGCCACCGCCATCACCACGGCAGCGGAAATGGCCACGAGCGGGAATACCCGCGGTCGCCTCGGCGGCAACGGGTGTGTGACAAGCAGGAGTCCCTCACCGGGGTGGAATCTGCGCCGCGGACTCATTTTCCGTCCCCGGGCGGCTTCGGTTTGGTCAGTACGGTCAGGTCGTCAACGCGCCATTGGTCGTCCCGGTCCCTTACGAAGCTGACCCGCACGGTTGCGCTGATGTAGCGGATGTCGGGCGGTGTGCCACGGCGACCCTGCATGAACAGCAGCATGGTCGCCCGGTTCGGCGTCGCGGATTGGATAGAACTGCCCGTCACCCAGTACTCGTTGAGGACGGGGTGCCCCTTCGCGACGGTGTCCTGCTGGCCGGCCAACTGACCGCGGTACCTGTCGGTGGTCAGCGATTGTGCTCGAGCGAAGTCCTCGCGCAACGTTTTCGGGTCGTATGTCAACATCTGGGAGACCATCTTGGGGCCCTGCGTCGCAAGCTCAGCACGGGTTCGATCGGTTGCGTTGTCGTAGGAGTACACCACCGCGTAGCTCACACCGGCACCGCCCAGGCACAATCCGGCCGCGGTGACCAGTGCCACCGCCGTCCACCGCCGTACCTTGGCCGGCCGCCCGCCAGGATCAACGGTTCGCACCTCGGTGCGCAACAGCATGTCGGCGAAGGTGCGCCGGTCCGGATCCCACAGCGGCCACAGCCATCCGACCATCAGCGGCACGGTGTCGACCAGGTGGGCGAGGTCGCGCACCATCAGCCGCCACGGGCCGACGGCGTCTCCAGCGGCCCCACTGTGGCGTACCACAGCGATTCCGCACAGGGCGCGTCCCAGAGTCCAACCGGTCAGGGCGGGCGCTAGCCACCGGTTGGCCGACATCAGCAGGGTCACCAAGGCCAGGATGGCGACGCACACCCACCACCATGAGCTGTCCGACGGCACGGTAAACGAGACCAGCGCCAGGGTCGCTACCACCGCGATTCCGGGCAGCACATCAACGGCGACCGCAGCCACCCGCAAATGCCATGGCGCCAAGGCCCTCTCGGCTTCGGGTTGGACGCTCTCGGGGGTCTGGATCTCGTCGACCACCACCGTCACTTCGTCACCTGGTCGAGTTTCGAAATCTTGTACTGGCCGTCCGTAGGTGTCATACGCACCCGCAGCCGGTAGCCCGTTTCCTGATCCTGCGCCTGATCGTTGGACATCCGGACGCGCAGGGCGACGAGCACGTCAACCGATCCGTCGGGGTTGTTACGCTCGACCGCGGCCCGCATATCGGTCAACTGAACGTGCACGTTGGCGGCCTGGTAAGCCTGAACGAGCATGCTGCTGTAGAGCACGGCTTGGGAGCGGTACTGATCGGTGCCGCAGTCGATGATCTTCTGTTCACTGGCGGCCATGGAGCTGGTATCCGGTGCCTGCGTGACCGCGACACAGTCCTTGGCCACCTGCAGTGCTGCCGCGTTGTTGCGGGCTACGACCTCGCTCTGCTGGTGGGCACGCAGCGCCAGATAGCCGCCGGCGCCGATGCCGCCGGCGACGAGCACCAGCGCGGCACTGATACCGACTAGCCACCCACGACCCAAACGCGACGGGCGCCGCTCGACAGCCGGCGCCGCGGTTTGGCCCTCACCCGTCGTGTCGGAGGTGTCCGGAGCGGCTTCGTCCTCCGATTCGGCCGAGTCCTCGCCCGTCGCCTCGGCGCTGTCCTGACCGGCCTCAGATTCTGCAGCAAGTTCACCCTCCGTGTCGGGGGTGTCTGAGCCGGTGTGGGTCTCGGATTCTGCCGAGTCCTCGTCCGTCGCCTCGGGGCTCGACGAATTATCCGCGTCGATGGGGTTCAGCCGGCTGGCGCCAGCATCTCCTTCCATCCGTCGTCTCCTGTTTTGGTCGAGTTTTCGACGGAGTATCTGACTCCGTCGGGCCCTACCAGTTCACCGCTCTGAGGGCTGTAGACCGCCGTGGGCGGCCCGCCCGGAGTGTAGACACAGGGGTTGGGCTGCTGTCCGTTGCACTGCACAGTACCCGAACCGGGCCGCTGCAGCGGGTCACTGACCGGAGGCGGCGTCCCGCCCGGCGGCAGTCTATCGGCCGGTGCCGGGTTCATCCCGTTATTGATCGACGGCGCCGGGATCACCAAGCCGGGCTTCACCGGCTGATCGCAGCGCGCCGCCGGCGCCGGGCACGTCAAGAGCTGGTTGGGGTCGCCATACCACGGATTGGTACCCGCCGGCACGTATGGTTTCGGGTCGCGGCACTCCCGCGGCGTCGCCGCTCGCTTGCCCGGGACGTCAACGCACGGAATGTTGCGTGATCCGCGCACGCCGTTGGCCGGAGTATCCATCGGAATCTTGCAGTACGTGCCCGTCGGCAACGGCTGCAGGCTGGTGTCGGCAAAAGAGCGCCACTCCGACGCAGGGATGAACCCGGTCAGACACGGCGGTGGCTGGTTGATCGCCAACGCCAGGTCCAGCGCGGCCATGTTGGGGAAGGGCGCGGCCACTGTCTGCGCGATCGAAGCACCCTGCGGCAAGAACACCAGCACCTGCTCGACGCCTTTGTGGTAGCGCTTGAGCAAGTCGAACACGACTTCGAGGTTCGCCAGCGTCTGCGGCAGCGAATCACGCACGTCGGTGAAGACCTCGTTCAGCTGGTCAGCGGTCGGAGCTGCTTGGGACAGAATGCTTTTCACGTTCTGGTCCCGTTTCGCGGTCTGGGCGGCCAGCGTGTTGAGGTTGTGCGCCCAGCGTTCGATCGCATCGCCCGAGGTGACCTGGCTTTGCAGGATCGGTCCGGAGTGGTCGATGATGTCGTTGACGTCGTTGATCTGGGTGCGGAAGTCACCGACGATCGCCTGCGTGGCGTCGACCAGCCGTTGCAGGGCAGGGCCCAAACCACCTACGGCTTGCGCCGTTTCGTCGAGCAGCACGGGGATCTTGTCCGCCGGCAACACCTGAAGGCCGCGGTTGGCGGTGTCCAGGGCCGGCCCGATCTCACTGGGCACCGTCCCCTTGGTGATCGTCTGTCCGGGCGAAAAGACCTTGCCCGGGTTGCCCGTCGACACCAAATCCAGGTACTGCTCACCGACCGCCGATACCGAATGCACGTTCGCCGACGCATCGACCGGGATCTTGTAGCGGCTGTCAATGCTCATCGTCGCCTCGGCGCCGGTGGGCGTCGGCTCCACGTCGGTGACCTTGCCGATGGTGACGCCGCGATAGGTCACGTTGGCCGTGGGGTAAAGGCCGCCCGATGCCGGCAGCTCCGCCTTGAGCGTGTAGCGGCCGATGCCCGCCAGCGATGGAATCCGCAGGTAGTACACCCCCAGGACCAACAGCGAGACCACTGTCAGGACCGCGAACACGATCAACTGGCGTTTGATGAAGGGAGTCAGCATTGCCGGTCGCCCCTTTCCACCAGCGGTCCGCCGGGCGCGTCGTTCGGGTTCGGCGTGTAGCGGACGTCGGGGATCATCGTCTCGGGATCGCGACCGAAGGACTGCTCGAGTGCGCGCAAGGCTCCGGAAAAGCCGGTACCGGTGAGCAAGGCGTTGTCCATCGCGCTGAAGGTCACGTCGATCGTGGCCGACACGTTCTGGTAGTCGCCGCGGAACAGCTTCGGCACGGTCTCGATGTCGTACGGCTGGGTGAGAATCAGCTTCAGCGCGCCGATCAGATACTGCGAGCCGCGGCCGAGTTCCTTGAGCGGGCATTGCAGCGCTTGCAAGTCGGTATGCAGCGGGCCACGCGCCTCCGACAGGTACTGGTCGGTGACCTGGGTGAGCTGTCCCAACGCGTCGACGGCGTTGATCAGCAGGTCACGCGTGTCGGCGAAGTGCTTGATCAGCGGCGGGATGTCGGTCAGCACCCGGTCCAGCACATCCGATCGGCGACCCACGTAGACCAGCAAACGGTTGGTGGAGTCGATAGCGTGGGTGATGTCATCGCGTTGCTGGTTGAGCTGGTCGGTAAAGGTGTCCAGCTTGGTGAGGAAAGCCCGAATCTGGTCGGCCCGCCCGTGAAAGACGTTGTAGACCTCGTTCTGGAGCACCTCGAGATTCGGGATGCCGCCGCCGCGCAAAATCATCGAGATGCTGGCCAGTGTTTGCTCGGTGTTGGGATATGCGGAGGAGTTCTTCAGCGAAATGGTGCAATCCTGCTTGCGGTGCGGCGGCGGGCACAGCGGCTGCGGCGACGGGTCGGGCGGCGACGCGAGCTCCACATGCTGAGAACCCAGCAAACTCGTCTGGCCGATCTTCGCGGTGGCGTTCCTCGGTAGCTTGACGCCCTTGTCGATCCCCAGCTTGAGCGTCGCTATCCAGTTCTCCAATCTGATGTCACGTATCGAGCCGACCGTGACGTCGGCGACCATCACCTTGCTGTTGCCGTTGATCGCCAGCGTGTCGGGCACCTGCACATAGAGCACGTAGGCCCCGTCCCCGGTGCCCGGACCACCCGGAATCGACACATTGGAGATCCCGCGCCAGCCGCACGAACTCAGCGTCAGAGCGACCGTCAGCAACGCCAACGCCTGCCAGGCCCGGTGACGGGCGCGTCCCACGGCGCCGCTCGGTGCCCACTGGCTCGGCTTGCTCTTCGCGCGTACCGCGCTCATCGCGCTTCTCGGTGCCCACTGGCTCGGCTTGCTCTTCGCGCGTACCGCGCTCATCGCGCTCCTCGGTGCCCACTGGCTCGGCTTGCTCTTCGCGCGTACCGCGCTCATCGCGCTCCTCACTGACCCGCTCCTGCCTCAGCGGGAAGTGGAGCGCCTACCGGCGCGGGCGCCGCGGCTGGACCGGGCGTCGGCGCAACCGGGCCCGGGACCACCCCTGGGCCGGGCGGCGGCGGCTGTATCGGCACCGGGGCCTGCAAACCGATCGGCGGCAACACCGGGTACTCGTCATAGGCGTTCGGCGGTCCGGGTGGCGTCTGCAAGGTGGACTGGACGGGCGGGATGTCCGGGCCACCCATGAGTTCGGCCAGCGACTCGGGGGTCATCAGGCCCGCCGTGATCGGCCCAACCTGCTGCCCCTGCATACCGGGGGCGACAATCCAGCCCGGCTGGGTGTTGCGATGCGACAACGGAGTATCCGGCACCCAGATCCCCGGGACGGTCGTGTCCTTGTACCCGTTTGGCGGCTGCAACCGCGGCTCGGAGTAGGCGACCTGCTTGGGCAGCACTTCGGCGGTGCTGAAGAAGTTCACCCCGAACGGGAAGTAGTTGAACTTGATCGCATCCAGGATAGGCGCCAGGTACTGCGCACACAACTCAGCGGACTCCTGATATCCAAGTCGGCTGGCGGCCTGAATAGAGCTGCAGACGAACTGCATCGGGTTGGCGAAGGATGTGATCTCCGGGATGGCCACGACGGACCCGTGCGACGGATGGTAGATCTGGTTGACGTTCGACGCCGCCGTCGGCAGCACGTGCAAGGCGGTCTCCAAGCCGTTCAACGGCTCGGGTTGCAGCAGCGTGTTGGTCGCCTCGGCCAGGTTGTTGACATCGTGAGTCAACACCTCGCGGTTCTTGTCGAGGAACGGCCGGATCGTCGTCAGCAAGCTGTCGAACTGCTGTAACGCATTGGAAAGGGCTTGGTCGGAGCTGACCAGCCGGCCGGTGAGGTCGGCCAGGTTCTGGTTCAACGCCACGAACTGCTGGTCGTCCTGGTGCAGCGCGTTGACGAACAGCGCCAGGCTGCGGACCACCGCGAAGAAGTCGCCACGGCCTTCGTTGAGCGCGGTCAGCGCGCGCGACAGACTGTCCAGCGTGGTGTTGAATTGCTTGCCCTTGCCTTCCAGCCCATAGGCGAAGGATTCGAGTACCTCACCGAACGGTCCCTTGGGCTGCTGCGGGGTGGGGCCGAGCTTGTCGATGATGTTGGTGATGCTGTTGCGCAGCTCGTCCCACTCCACCGGCACCTGGGTGCGCTCGATCGGAATGACCGCGTTGTCGGCCAGCACCGGGCCGCCTTTGTAAGGCGGCTCCAGCTGGATCGAACGCGACGCCACCAGGGTCGGGTTGAGGATCACCGCCGAGGCGTTGGCCGGCACCTTGTACTGGTTCTGATAGTGGAAGGTGACCTTCATCTTGTCGCCGGCCGCTTCGATGCTGTCGATCTTGCCCACCTGCAGGCCCATGATCTGGACCTTGTCACCGGGGTACAGCGCATTTGCGGCAGGGAAATAGGCAACCACCGTGTTGTTGGTCAGCTTCTGGTAAAGCCGCCAGCCGACAAACGCTGCCACCAGGGCCAAGACCACGATCAGCGTTCCGACGATCACCGTCGCCCGCGTCATCCTCGGAAGCCGCAGATTGCGGATGTCAAAGACGGTGCTCAATTCTGGCTCCCTCCAGTCACACCGCTACCGCCGGTGCCTCCTGGGTTGATATAGGGGTCGGGCAGCTGCGGCCCCGGCCCGGGCGGCGCGGGCGGACCCGGCGGCAGCCCCGGCGCGAACGTCGACGGCGGCGGTGTCGGGCCGGCCGGCGCCAGTTGCTCGGTCCGCGCACCCGGCGGTCCGTTCGGCGGCAGCGGCACCGGGGTACCCGGAACGTCCGGCGGCGGGTCGCCCGGCCGCCCCGCGATGGGGATGCCCGGCGTCGGCGGCAGGCCGTTCGGGTTCGGCGGGGACGCCTCCACATCCAGCGGCGCCGGGAAGTTCGGACCCCCGAACGGGCCGAGAAGCGCGCCCGCGCAGGGCAGCGGGTTCCAGGGCCGCGGCAACCCCTCGTCGCCGACGGTGACATTGCCGCCAGGGTTGGCCGGCGTGTACGAGCAGGGTGAACCGGGCGGGACGGCCGGCCCCGGGTGCTCGGGCGTGCCCTCCAGCACACCCGGCGCCGGCGGCGGCGCGCCGTTGGGGAACCGGGTGCCGTTGGGGTCGGGCCAGCGGAATTCCGGCAAGCCGGCACTGCGCCAGAAATTCTCCGGGTCCAGGCCACGCTTCTTGAACGCGGCGTCGATGAACGGCTGCAGAATCTGCCCCGGAACCAGGTTGTGGATGACCACTTTGAAGAACGGCCCCGACGCGATCGACTCGTTCAGCGACGGAAGGAATCCGCCGACCATCAGGAGCCCGTTTGCCAGGTCGTCCTTGCGCTCAACCAGGATGTCGCTGACCTGACGCAGCTGCTCGAGCACATGGTTGAGGTTCGGATTGTCGTTGATCAGCCCCTGCACTTGGGCCGAGAACGAAGCGACGTTGGCTAGTAGTGCGTCGATGGCGCGCCCACGCTCGTTGAACGCGGCGATCAACGTCTTGGCGTTGACCAACAGCCGGTCCACCTGCTGGCTGCGGTCCCCCAGGATGCTGGCCACCTGGTTGGCCTGCGCAAGCAGGTGCTTGATCTCCTCGTCACGCTTGCCGATCGTGTCGGAGAACTTGGCCACGCCCTCGAGCGTGGCGCTCAGATGCGGGTAGGTCTGGTCGATGGTCTGCGACAACACATGCAGCGATTGCTTGACCGTATCGATGTCCCAGCCGGTGGCCGCCTTGGTGACGTCGAAGAAGGCGTCGTAAATCTGGTATGGAGTGGTGCTCTGACCCAATGGCAACGTGCCCCCCGGCCGCAGCGGCTGGTTGCCGCGCGCCTCGATCTCGAGGACCTTCTTGCCCAGGATGGTGTCGGTGCGGATCGCCAGCCGGCTTTCGGTTCCGATGGCGTTGGTGCCGACCGAGAATTTGATCTTGATGTGGTCACCGTCGATCGACAGGGCCTCGACCTTGCCGACGTCCATGCCGGCGATGCGTACCTTGTCCCCCTTGTTGAGGCCGCCGGAGTCGGTGAACTGCCCGTAGTAGCTCGGCCGTGCGAACAACATGGGGACACTGGTGAAGCTCTGGCCGACGGCGACGACGATGATCATCACCACGATGCCCATGAGGCCGATACGAAGCCGATTGGGAGGTTCCAGCGTTCTCATTGTGGCGTGCACCTACCCGTCGGCTGGGTGAAGAGCCGGACCGTGCGCACCGGCCCGCCGGGCTGCAACCCATTGATTCTGAGGCTGATGTCGCAGGAGTAGAAGTTCACGAAGTCCCCGTAGGACCCGATGGTGCGCCCGATCATGTTCAGGGCGGTCGGGACCTTGTGCAGGAAATCGTTCAACTCCTGACGCTGGTCGATGAGCGGCTGCTGGATGGCATCGAGGTAGTTGACGGTCTTGTGCAGCAGTGCGCGGTCCTCGGCCAGCAGATCGGCCACGGTCCCGGCGGCGTTGCTGATGTGCACGACGCCGTCCGCCAACTGAGTACGGTGGTCCTTCAACCCGGTGATCAGCACCTCCAGGTTGTTGACCGTCTGATCGAAGTCCTTGCGATGGCGAACCGTGGTATCCAGCACGGTGTTCAAGTTCTTCACCACCTCGCCGATCGCCTGGTCGCGTTCGGCGATCTGTGAGGTCAGCTGCGCGGTCTGGTCGAGAATGTCGTTGATGGTGCCGCCCTGACCCTGAAACACGGTGATGAGCGCCGAGGCGATGGTGTTGACCTTGTCCGGGTCCAGCGCCCGGAACACCGGCTTGAAACCGCCGATCAGGGCGTCGAGGTCGAGCGCCGGCGACGTGCGCGACAACGGAATGAACCCACCCGGCCGCATGACCCGGTCGCTGCCGTCGCCGTCGCCGCGCTTGAGCTCCAGGTATCGATTTCCGATCAGGTCGAGGTAGCGGACCTGCGCCGTCGTCGATTGGTAAAGGGGTATCGAGCGGTCGACGTCGAAATCCACCCGGACCCGTTTGCCGCCGTCGACCAGCGACAAGTTTTTGACCTTGCCGATCTCCACCCCCGAGGCGCGGACGAATTGTCCGGCCCGGAGCCCGCTGACGTTGCTGAACTCAGCGGAGTAGCCGTAGGTGCGGTCGAAGCGGATCTGACCGAACACGATGACGATCATCACGCTGAACAGCACCAGCACCAGTGCGAAGGCGCCGAGTTTTATTGCAGTACCGGTGATTTTCATGGGTTGATCGTGTTGTCCCCTACTTGACGGCCCCAGACGTATTCGATCGCGTAGGGCGAACCGGTCTCAAGGTGGTTATAGGGAGCGATGCTGTTGCCGGTGTCCATCACCAACTCGGGTGCCGGCCAGAAATCGTGGGTGATCTGCTGCCAGCAGCCCGGCGCGCCGCCGGGGCCGCCACGCGCGTTGACCCGCGGCAGGTTTTCCGGATACATGTAGGGATTCGGCGCCCCGCCGACCACCCCGGCAGCCAGCCCGCCGATCTGTGAAAGCAGCAGCGGCACCAGCGACGTCGGGTTCAGCATCAATCCCAACCCGGACAGCAGCTCGCTGTGGGTGGCCAGCGAATAGCCGTTGCCGCCGAGGAACGTGGCGGCCTTGGGCTCGATGTCGTGGTAGTTGCGCAGCGTGCAGAACAGCTCCGGGCTGTAGGTGTCCAGCAACTGAGCACTGGGCACCAGGTCGGCGGCGCCACGCGCCAGATACGGGCCACCCCGGCCGAAGACGTCCGCGCCGGTGTTGCCGAACCCGACCGCCGCCAGCAAGGCGGCATCCAATTCGCGCTGATGCTGATTGATCGTGCGCGCCGTGGGCACCGAATTGTCAAGGAAGTCGAACAAATCCGGCGATGCGTTGGCGTAGACGTCGCCGAGCGCCGCCAACTGCTGAATGTCGCGGCGGGCCTGCGGCATCCGCGGGTTGACATCGTCGAGGATCGCGTTGGCGTTGACGATCGATTGCCCAAAGCGATCGCCCAATCCGGTCAGCGCCTGCGCGGCCGCGCTGAGCGTCAGATTGAGCTTGACCGGGTCCACCTTCTCGGCAATCGAGGTAATGGTCTGGAACAAGGTATTGATCTCGGTCGTCACCCCAACGGCATTGATGACACTCTTGGGGGTGAGGTGCCCCTTCGAGATGACGTTGCCGCGGTCGTCTCTTGGCGTCGTCAGCGACACATACTTGCCGCCGAACACCGTGGTCGCCTTGATTTGCGCGTTGACGTTCTCCGGTACCAGCGAGAGGTACTTCGGATTGACGTTCAAGACGAACTTGGCGGCCGGTTTGCCGTCGCGCGTGATCTCCGAGATGGTGTCGACCCGGCCGATCTGCACGCCGTTGTAGGTGACCTTCGAGCCGGGATCCATCACCAGGCCGGCTCGATCGGAAAGCATCGTCAGCTTGACCTTCGGGGTGAAATCCCCACGAAACTGCAGGTACACCAACACGAATATGACAAGCGCGAGCACCAGAAAGACAACGCCCGCCGTCTTGTACGGCGGATCGCTGACCTTGTTGATCTTCCCGGGCATCGTCATGGCGCTACACCGTCAGTGCGAAGTTGGGGTCGACGCCGTAGAGCGCCAACGCGGCGGACAAGACGACCACGGGAATCGAAACCAGCGAGAAACGCATCGATCGGCCGACGGCTTCGCCGACACCGACGGGGCCGCCGCCGGCGCTGTACCCGTAGTAGCAGTGAGTGACCATCACCACCGCGGTGATGATGATCGCCTCCAGAAACGACCAGAAAACGTCGTCAGGGCGCAGGAACGTCCGGAAGTAGTGCTCGTAGGTGCCGGTCGACTGTCCGTAGAGCACCGTCGTGGTGATCTGCGGGGACAGGAACGCCATGATCATCGCCATCGCATAAAGCGGGATGATCACCGTCAGCCCTGCCAGGATCCGGGTGGTCGCCAGGAAGCAGATCGACTTGATGCCCATCACTTCCAGGGCGTCGATCTCTTCGCTGATCCGCATCGCGCCGAGCTCGGCGGTGGCACCGGCGCCGACCGTTGCCGCGATGGCCACACCGGTGACCACCGGCGCGGCGATGCGGACGTTGATCAGAGCGGCGAAAAAGCCGGTGAAAGCCTCGACGCCGATGTTACCCAGCGACGCGAAGCCCTGGATGGCGACCAGCGAACTGCCGGACAACGTCACGAAACCGACGATCGCGGCGGTGCCGCCGACGACGGCCATCGCACCGGTGCCCATTCCGATCTGAGCGATCAGCCGCAGGGTTTCCTTGCGGTAGCGGCTCAGCGCAAACGGGACGTTCCCGATACTGACCAGCGCGAACCAGGCCAACCGGCCGGTCGTGTCCAGTCCGCGGACCGCGGCCCCGCCATATCGGTTCAGATTGGCGGTGGCCCTGGGGAATCGGGCGCGCAATACCGCAGAAGTCGCCATGTCAGTGCCCCGTCCCGAACCGGACGCCGACCGTCGTCAGCACCACGTTGACCGCGAAAAGCGCAACCACGCAGAGCACGACGGTCTCGTTGACAGCGGTACCCAGACCCTTGGAGCCACCCCGGACGGTCAGCCCGCGGTAGCAGCCGACCAGCCCGGCGATAAGCCCGAACGTCGCCGCCTTGACCATTGCGATGATGACCTCGGGCAGGCCGGTAATGGTGGTGAGCGTGGCCAGGTAAGCCCCGCCCGACACGTTCTGCAGATAAACACCGAACAGATAGCCGCCCACCAGCCCGACGGTGATCACCAAGGCGTTGAGCAACGTGGCGATGAGCGTCGCGGCAATGACCCGGGGAACGACGAGCCGGTGGATGGGGTCAATGCCCAGCACCTCCATCGCGTCGATCTCCTCACGGATGGTGCGGGCACCCAGATCAGCGCAGATGGCGGTCGACCCGGCGCCGGCCACCACCAGCACCGTGACCTGCGGGCCGAGCTGGGTGACGGCCCCGATCGCCGCGCCGGCACCGGAGAGGTCAGCGGCGCCGAACTGGGCCAGCAGCACGTTGAGTGTGAAGATCAGCAGGACGGTGAACGGCACCGAGACCAAGATGGCCGGCAGCAGCGCGACCCTCATGATGAACCAGCACTGTAGGATGAACTCGCGCCATTGGAACGGCCGGCGAAACAACGCCTTTCCGGTCAACACACACATCCGGAAGAATCCGCCGACGAGTGTGAGAGGCGTTTCCAACTGGTCCCGCAGATAGCCCATCAGGTGTGGACGCGTCGAGGTCGTCGTCACTGTCGCCTCCTCACCATGGGACCACTCGGGTTGCGGCGTAACGGCCGATCATGTCGCACGCCTTCCTCCTTGCCCCATCCCTAGGTGTGTGACCGTCGGCTCCCTACCTGCAGGTAGTAACGGAGACCACAGGAATGTACCTGATGGCCGTCGGCGTGTGAACCGCATCCTCACAATTAACCCTTCGTCAACAGCGGGCAACCCGCAAAGGTCTTGTCAGTCGTCCTCTCTCGTCGTTGAATGCATTGGCACAGAACGGTTTTCGAAGCTCTTCCAAGCTCCGTAGCGCAACCTCAATTCGGTTTTGAGCACCTTCCCGGCAGGGTTGCGGGGCAGTGCCTCGACGATCTCGAGCGCCTGCGGGTGCTTGTAGCGCGCGAGCCGCTCGGTCAGGTACTCAGTTAGGTCTTCGATCCGGAGGGGGGCGTCCGTTACAGCCGCGATCGCAACCGGCACCTCGCCCCACTTTTCGTCGGGCCGGCCGATCACCGCGACTTCGGCGATGCCCGGGTGGCCGGCCAGCACGTTTTCCACCTCGGCGCAGTAGATGTTCTCGCCGCCGGAGATGATCATGTCCTTCTTGCGGTCGACCACCCAGACGTAGCCGTCGGAGTCCATCCGAACGAGATCCCCGGAATGAAACCAGCCGCCGCCGAACGCTTCCGCGGTGGCCTCCGGGTTGTTCCAATAGCAGCACATCAATGTCGGTGCGCGGTAGACGATTTCACCCACCTCACCGACGGGGACGTCGTTCATCTGGTCGTCGACCACGCGGGCGGCGACCGTGGGGATCACCTTGCCGACCGAGCCGCACTTGCGGATCGCGTCTTCGCCGAGCAGCATGCAGGTGACCGGCGACATCTCGGTCTGGCCGAACGCGGCCAGAATCTGCGTTCCGGGAAAGACCTCCGACATCTGCCGCAGCAACGCGTCCGGCGCCGGTGCGGCCCCCCATGACATCACCCGCAATTTCAGGTTGCGCGGTCTTGACTGCTGCTCGGCGCACACCGCCTGCCATTGCGCAGGCACCAAAAAGATGCCGGTGACCCGCTCCGCGGCCAGCACGTCGAGCAGTTGACCGGGATCGAACGCGCCCAGTGGGTACAGCACGGTGGGGACACCGAGCAACATCCCGGTCAGCATGTTGCCGATCCCGGCGATGTGGAACAGCGGGACACCGATGAAACCGACGTCGCTGCTGATGTTGGCGCCGCTGGTGTATAGCGCGGTGATCGCCTGCCCGGTGAGATTGGCGTGCGTGAGCACCGCGCCCTTCGGCCGGCCGGTGGTCCCCGAGGTGTACATGATCAGCGCCGGCGAGTCGTTGGGGATGTCGACGGGTGCGGGCGGGTCCCCCGTTTCGTCCACCAGATCGTCGTAACCCAGCACGGTGTCGTCGGAGGCGCCGCCGGCCACCACGATCGTGTCCACCAGCGGCCGGATGGCGCGGACCCCGATGGCCACCGGTGCCAGCACCGCCTCGGCGATCAGCACCCGTGGTGCGCAGTCCGCTACCAGCAAGGCGATCTCTGTGGAGGTGAGCCGGAAATTCAGTGGCACCGCGATGGCCCCGAGCATGTTGGCCGCCAGCACCGACTCGATGAACTCGATGCGGTTGAGCATCAGGATCATCACCCGGTCGCCGAAGCCGACCCCTCGACGGCTCAAGGCACCGGCCAGCGCGGTGACCCGATAGTGCAGGTCAGACCACGTCACGGTGTGACCCAGAAACCGGAGTGCGGTCGCCTCGGGCTGCATCAGGGCATGCCGCTCGAGCTGGTTGACCCAGTTTTGCCGCCGGGCCAGGTAGGGCTGCTCCAGGCCGGCTGCGGCCTGGCTCAGATGACTGGCCAGTTGCGCGGTCAACTGTGCGATCCCTTCACTCCTGCACCGCTTGCGCCACACTGATATTTGATAAAACATGGTGTTATCTGGGTCACATTAACGGGCCCAGTGGCCCTAAAACAAGACCTGCAAAGTCCCGCCAAGCCCCCGAAAGTCCTGGCAGGCCACATGAACGCTCCGCTATCCGCCCGGCCGCGAAGCCGGCGGCCACTGCGCCGGGCGCAGTTATCCGACGAGGTGGCCGGCCATCTGCGGGCGGCGATCATGTCGGGGACCCTGCGTCCGGGCACGTTCATCCGCCTCGACGAGACCGCGGCCGAACTCGGGGTCAGCATCACCCCGGTTCGTGAAGCCTTGCTGAAGCTGCGCGGTGAGGGCATGGTGCAGCTGGAGCCGCACCGTGGTCACGTGGTATTGCCGCTGACCAGGCAGGACATCGACGACATCTTCTGGCTGCAGGCCACCATTGCCAGGGAGCTTGCCGCCGCGGCGACCGCCCGGATCACCGACGTCGAGATCGACGAGCTGACCCGCATCAACGAGGGGCTGGCCGCCGCCGTCGGTTCCGGTGACGCCGAGACCATCGCGACGCTCGAGTTCTCGTTCCATCGCGTCTTCAACCAGGCCAGCCACCGAATCAAGCTGGCCTGGTTCCTATTGAATGCCGCCCGCTACATGCCGGCGCAGGTGTTTGCCGCCGATCCGCGCTGGGGCGCGGCCACCGTGGACAATCACCGACGGATGATCGCGGCGCTGCGTCGCCGGGATGCCGCCGCGGTCACCGAGCACACCGTCTGGCAATTCACCGACGCGGCACGACGACTGACCGAAACGCTGGACAGAAACGGAATCTTCGGCCAAGCCGACCGGCTCGCCCCGTCTTCCTAGCCGGTGGCCAGGTTCTCGGCCCGCTGTTTGAGGTTCTCGGCGAGCTGCTCGAGGACGTTGTTGAGCAGCATCTTCACCATGGGCGCGGGCACCGGCAGGCTGGGCTCGACGTCGATGTCCACAGTCAGCAAGCTGTTGGCGCCGGTCTCTACCACGCTGAACAGCTGTTCCTGCTTGAGAAATAGGTCGCCCTGCTGCATGACCGTTTGAATCTGATTCTCGCCCGGGTAATACACGGCGTGGATATAGATGCCCTCGAAGCCTTGGATCGCGGTGTCGAGCCGCACCTGGCTGGGACGCCCGTCGTCGTAGCGGTGCAGCACCCAGGCGCCCTTGATCCCCTCGTTCCATTCCGGGTACCGCTCGATATCGGCGACGATGCCCATGATCGCTACGGCGTCCGCGCTGACCTCGACGGTCTTGCTCAAAACTGGCATTGGCGAAGCATACCCGGGTAGCCGGCGGGCGCTGACCGTGCCGGTTCGGGCCTGATTTCGGGTGTGGCCCGGCTTATTTCACGCAGTTTCACGCAGGCCTCACGCCGGCTTCACGCAAGCTGTCGACAGCAGTGAGCGGATGGCCTCCGGGATCGGGACGGGTTTGCGGCTGGTCCGGTCGACGTAGACGTGTACCCAGTGCCCCAGCGCGGTGATCGGCTGAGGCCGGACGCTGTCGGTTTGCTGGCCGGCTTTGAACACGCCGAGTCGGTAGGTGACGCTGCTGCGGCCCAGGCGGGTGACCGCCAGGCCCACCATCAGCTGTTCCGGGAAATGCAGTTCGGAGAAGTAACGACAGCCCGACTCGGCGACGATGCCCTGCGAAGGCGTGGTGAGCGGGTCGAGGTTGGTACCCGTGTTGATCCAGGCGTTGATCGCGGTGTCGAAGAGTTGGTAGTAGACGGCGTTGTTGAGGTGGCCGAACATGTCGTTGTCGGCCCAGCGGGTGAGCACCGGCCACAGCACCGGGAAGTCGCCGCTGGTGAGGTTCTGCGGCGCGGGCGTTTCGGGTACCGACGGTACCGACGGCACCGATGGGACTGAAGCCATGGTTGTATTCCAACATGTTTCACATCCGCGGCGCGGTGCTCGAGCGGATCGGGTCGCCTCGCCCGTACGTCGAGTCGCGGCCGATCGGCGTTGCCGACCTCGATCTGGAAGCGCCCGGCAGCGACGAGGTGCTGGTCCGCATCGAGGCCGCCGGCGTATGCCACTCCGACCTGTCGGTGGTCAACGGCAACCGGGTGCGGCCGGTGCCGATGTTGCTCGGCCATGAGGCCGCGGGAATCGTCGAGCAGGTCGGTGACCGGGTTGACGACGTAGCCGTCGGCCAGCGAGTGGTGCTGGTCTTCCTACCGCGGTGTGAACACTGTCCGGCATGCGCGACCGAGGGCATGACGCCGTGCCAGCCGGCCGGCGCCGCCAACGCGGCCGGCACATTACTGGGCGGCGCTATCAGACTCAGCCGGGACGGCCACCCGGTGTACCACCACCTCGGTGTCTCGGGATTTGCCACCCACGCCGTGGTCAACCGGGCCAGTGCCATCCCGGTACCCGACGATGTGCCGCCGCACGTGGCGGCCCTGCTCGGATGCGCGGTGCTGACCGGCGGGGGCGCCGTCATCAACGTGGGTCACCCGCGACCGGGACAGTCGGTCGCCGTCGTCGGACTCGGGGGCGTCGGGATGGCGGCGGTGCTCACCGCCCTCACCTATCCCGACGTCCGCGTCATCGGTGTCGATCAGATACCCGAAAAACTTTCCACTGCAACGACACTCGGCGTCCATGACACCTACACGCCGCAGCGGGCCACCGATTCCGGGGTGAAAGCGGACGTGGTCGTCGAGGCCGTCGGTCACGCCGGCGCGCTTGAGACCGCGATCGCACTGACCGCCCCGGGCGGCCGTACCGTTACCGTCGGGCTGCCGCCCCCGGACGCGCGGATCAGCATCTCGCCGTTGAGTCTTGTCGCCGAAGGCCGGTCGCTGATCGGCAGTTACCTCGGTTCGGCGGTCCCCAGCCGCGACATTCCCCGATTCGTGTCGCTGTGGCGGTCCGGCCGGCTGCCGGTGGAATCGCTGGTGTCGTCGACGATTCGGTTGGACGACATCAACGCGGCGATGGACCATCTCGCCGACGGCACGGCGATCCGCCAGCTCATCACGTTCTGACTCTGTGGGGCTCCCACCGGCAACTAGCCCCACCACCGCGTGTCGCTGAACAACGTCTCGACCGACTCGACTGAGCCGCAGCGGATTCCGGCCGCCTTCAGCGCCTGACGCTTGAACGCCCGGGCAGCCGAGCTGAGCACATGCTGCACCGGGCCGATCGCGCGATTCAGCCCCCAAGGCCACTCGTCACCCCACAGCGCCACCTCGCCCGACCGGTGCTCGAGCGCCTCGAGCACCCGGTCGCGAACGCGATCGTCCGCCGCGAACGCACCGGCGCTGACGGCCAGGCTCTGACCCCGTGGCCCCCATGGGCGGGACTCGGTCAATCCGGTCTCCAGGTCCGCGGCCCGGGCCCCGAGGATCGCCAACGGCCGGGTGCGGTCGCCGCCCGGCAGCAGTACCGTCACCTCCCAACCGGCCGTCACCCGGTCGTACAACCAGCCCCCGGCGGCGTGCACCACGTCGACGGCACTGGTGGCCACCACCTCGAGCCGGTAACGCAGACACTCCGTGTCGGTCCGCGGCCCTCGGTGCGCATCTGTCGCCAGGTAATCGCTGATGCCGAAAGTGGGAGTGATCATCGGTTCATTCCTCGTGCGTGGACCACATGCGGACCGGTGGCTTGCCGCGGCTGTCAGGGGTGTCCGCCGCACCGGATAGCCCACCGGGACCGGCCCGGTTTCGGCGAATCGGGTGACACGGCTCACCCGACAGCGTGACACTTTCGCGCAAATTTGTAAAGCTTCCGGGATCGTCAAGACCTGCGGCGGGCCGCAAGTTCGGCCAGAACTTCCTCGGTGTGCTGGCCCAGTGCGGGAGCCTTCCAGCGGGGCGCCCATGGCGTGCCGTGGAAATCCGCCGGCGTGGCCACCATCGGCACGCTCGATTCCCCGTCCGGCACCGCGACGATGCCGCCCGCGGCGTGGAACTGCTCGTCGGCGACGACGTCCTCGAGCGTGTTGACCGGGGACCAGAAGAAATCCGGTTCGGCGGCGAAGGCTTCCGCCCATTCGGCAAGCGACTTCGTCGCGAAGATCTCGTCCAGCGCGGCGATGAGCGCCACGGCGTTGGCGGCGCGGGCGCGGGTATCGCCATACCGCGGATCGGCCAGCCATTCCGGCCGCCCGACAACGCGACACAACGCCGGCCAGTGCCGATCACCCTGAAGCCCGACGATCCAGAACCGCCTCCCGTCGCCGGTGGTGTAGTTGTTCATGCACGGGTTACCCATCGACTCGCGTTGTCCGACCGCGATCGGCTGGCCGGTGAGCAGATACGTGTTCAGGTCGAAGCTGACCGTGTAGGCGCCCTGGCGGTACAGCGAGGTGGTCACCAGTTGACCGGTTCCGGTGCGCTCACGCGCGAGCAGTGCCGCGCAGACGGCGGCCGCCAGGGTCATGCCCGCCGAGTGATCACCCATGCCGCCGCGCTGGCACGGCGGGGTGCCGCCCGGCGGGGTGAGCAGCTCGGCCATCCCAGCATCCGCCCGAACATCCGGCCCGGATCACCGGTCGGCGGTTCGATCTTGATGACGTCGGCGCCCCAGTCGGCCAGGATGGGCGGCCGTGGCCGGTCCGGCGACCCAGACCCCAAGCTCGACGACTGTGATGCCTGCTACCGGTCCCGCCATGGCTCATTCCTACTCCGGCTCGTCAGCCCGAGCCTCTCCGGGACCGAAGCCCGGCCAAGACCCTTCGAGGCAGCGCGCCCACGGTGCGGTTGGGACATACGAAGTCCGACGAAACGCCAACTCCGCATCGCGCACGCACCACTACCTCACAACCAGAAGCCGGCTGGAACACACGGTCATAGCACACTCACATTTCGGGTAACGGCAATCCATGGCGGATACCGGTCGGGCCGCGACTTACGCTTACCTGACAGCACGACGTCGTCGAGGTTCGCGGTCCGCCAGCAGCGCGCCCGCAACCCTGCGCTTGGCAGACGCGGCGCGCGGCGACGCGGTCACCATGGCCGCGGTGCGGGTACCCCAGTTGGGAGGAGCCTCATGAGTCTGGTGGCCGGACATGGTCCCCTCAGCCGGAACCCGGCCGGACACTTCTGTCCGCCGATACCCGCAAACCTTGTGTACATCGAACCGCATCCGCGCCGGATCCAGGCCTTCCGGAACGGGCGGCTGGTCATCGACACCGAGCGGGCGCTGCTGGTCCACCGGCGCGATCACCCGCTCGGCTACGTTTTCCCGGACGACGAGGTCGGCGACCTACCGACCGAGCCCGAATCCGAAGCGCCCGGTTATGTTCACGTGCCGTGGGACGCCGTCGACACCTGGGTGGAGGAGGGGCGCAAACTCGTCCACTATCCCCCAAATCCGTACCACCGGGTCGACTGCCGCCCCACCACCCGTCACCTCAACGTCTCTCTCGCCGGGACAGCGCTGGTCGACACCCACGACACGGTGATCGTTTTCGAGACGTCGCTGGAACCGCGGCTGTACGTGGAGCCTTCGCAGGTGCGCACCGATCTACTGCGGAAGTCGGACACGTCGAGCTACTGCAACTACAAGGGCGTCGCGACATACTGGTCCGCCATCCTGGACGACGTCTTCGTCGAAGACGCCGCGTGGAGTTATACCGATCCGTTTCCGGAAAGCCTGCCGATCGAGGGATTCCTCGCCTTCGACGACACCCGCATCGATGTCATTGCGGAGCTGCCGGGCCGCGTTCTCGGGGCGACAAGGGTGCTGTGATCCGCGAGGAGGCGTCAGGCGGCATCGATCACCAGAGTCCGGAACCGCTCGATGCTCTCCAGCACATGAGCTAGGCTGTCGCCGGGCAGCCCCACGTGCACCCAGGTAACGCCAAGGGCGGCAAGCTTTTCCAACCCGGACAGGTAGGCGTCGGCGTTGAAGCCGTCGCTCGCCGGGCTGCCCCCGTCGGCGTTGGCGAAAGTGATATCGATTGCCGACCAGTCCCGGCCGGCCGCGTCGCAGTTGCGCCGTAAGTCCTCGATACCGTCGGCAAGCCGGTCCACCGAGTCGATGGCCGCGGTACCCGCGGTCTGGGCCAGCCGCGCAGGGGCGGGGAACGGGCACCAGCCGTCACCGTAGCGGGCAACGCGACGGCGGGCCGCCCGGGTGTTGCCGCCGATCCAGATCCGCGGCGGGCGCAGCGGTCTGGGATGCGCGGTGATGCCGCTCGCGGTGAAATGCCTTCCAGCAAAAGATATGTCATCGCTGGTCCACACCGCGCGGATGACCTGCAGCGCCTCCTCGAACAGCTCGGCACGCTCGTCGTAGTCGACACCCAGTGCCGCGAATTCCCGTTTCAGATATCCCACCCCGACCGCCAGGGTGAACCGGCCGCCGGACAGCAGGTCCAACGTTGCGCCGGACTTGGCCACCAGGAATGGGTTTCGGTACGGCAGCACCACGATGTTGGGAATCAGGCGCAGCGTCGTCGTGCGTGCGGCGGCGAAACCCATGGCGACAAACGGATCCAACGCGTCATGGCCGCCCGCCTGAAGCCAGCGCTGTGACGGGGCCGGGTGGTCGGTGAAGCCGAACCCGTGAAAGCCGGCGCCTTCGGCCGCCGCGGCGATCGCCGCGATACTGGCCCCGGACAACAGCTCCGGATTGTAGGGATGACTGTGCATCGGGTGGGTGACGGCGAAGCGCATACCGCTAGAACCGGGACCGGGCGTCGATCGCCGTGTCGGTGGTGCGCAGCGGCCGGATCATCGCCTCCTGGGCAAAGGACGCAATGAGTCCGCCCTCCTCGGTGTGCACGGTGCCGCGGACGTACGACATCCCGGCGCCGACCTGCGTGCTCTCGTGGGAGTAGAGCAACCAGCCGTCCCAGCGCACCGGTTCGTGGAAGGCCACCGAGATCGTCATCGGCGCGGTGGACACCCTCAGATGCGCCTGGCTGGTACCGATGCCCGGGTGCGCCCGCATGGTGGTCGAAATCCCGAGGTGGCCGGTGAAGTAGGCGACCAACGCCTTGGCCAGGTCGTCACGGGCCGGGATGGGGTGGTAGCGCAACCACGCGTACAACTCGGGTGGTCCGACCTCGTCGGGACTGTTGACGTCCACCACGTCGACGAGTCGCAACTCGCGTCCGATCATCGGCATCTGCGAGACGTTGGCGTCCGCGGGCGCCGCGACGCCGGGCCGCGGCAGGTGATGGCGGATCACGTCGCCGGTGGGGACGTCGGCCAGGACCGTCATGGTGATGCAGCGCCGGCCGTCCTGCCGCGCCGAGACGACGGCGGTGGCGGTGGACCGGCCCTCGTGCACGACGTCGAGGAGCAGCTCGGTCGGCGGACCGACCGCGACGGCGCGGGAAAACACCGCGTGCGCCGAACGCACCGACTTACCGTGGAATCGCTTGGCCACAGCGACGATTGCCTGTGCGAACACCTGGGTGCCCTCCACCACCTGCCGGTCGTCCTTCCCGGCGATGCCGGTGTCGGCGCTGAACCGATCGGTGCCCTGGGCCCGTACCTCGAAGAGCTCGAGCAGCCGATCGACCGACCATTGGGCCTGTTCAGAATCTGTCGTCAACTGCGTTCACCTCTTGCTCGCGACGCCAACTCACGGCCCAGCGTGACACTTTGCGCTCATTTTGTAAAGGTTGCGGGTTAGGGCCCGGCCGCCGGGGCCGGCTCCGGCGGTTGCCGGGCGCGGCGGTGAAACACCGTGACACTTACCCAATGCTTTGTAAAGTTTGAGGCATGAGCCAGGCGTTTGGGGCAACAGCTGCGACCGAGACCGACAATTCGACCCGTCAGCGGATCCTGGCGGCCACCGCGGAGGTACTCGGCCGCAGCGGCAAGACCAAGCTCAGCCTCTCGGAGGTCGCGGCCCAGGCCGGAGTCTCGCGTCCGACCCTCTACCGCTGGTTCGCTTCCAAAGAGGAGTTGCTCTCCACATTTTCGCGCTACGAGCGCCAGAACTTCGAAAGCGGACTGGCCGACGCGACGGCCGGACTCAAAGGCGTCGAAAGGCTGGATGCCGCACTGTGTTTCATCGTCGACTACCAGTACTCCTACTCGGGGGTCCGGATGGTCGATATCGAACCGGAGTTGGTCATCGCGCAGATGTCCGGCGTCATACCCGAGATGCGCGACGGCCTGCAGCGGCTGCTTCCGGGCCCCAATGCCGCGGTGAAGGCAGCGACGGCAATCCGGGTCGCGATCTCGCACTACATCGTTCGCAGCGACGACGCCGATCAGTTCCTGGCTCAGCTGCGCCATGCCGTCGGCATCAAGGGAGCCGACTGAGGGCCAGCCCGGGGCCGCTATTCGAACAACACCGCCGCGTTGAGATAGCCGGTCGGGTCCAGCGCCGCCTTGACAGTTCGCATGACGGCGATATCGCTGGGCTCCCGGGACATTCCCAGGTACCGGCGTTTGCGGCTGCCGACGCCGTGTTCGGAGCTGACGTTGCCGCCGCACTCGGCGATCAGTCCCATCAGCTCCGGATACAGCGCAGGTTCGCGGTCCGGCGGCAACCGCAGCACGTTGAGGTGCAGATTGCCCTCACCGATGTGGCCGAACAGCACCGGCAGCGCGTCGGCGACATGGGCGTGGACCAGACTGACCGCGTCCCGGGCGAATCTGCCGATCGCCGGCAACGGCAGCGAAACGTCGACCTTCAACGGTGGCCCATAGCCGCCCAGCACCTCGGCCAGCGCTTCCCGGGTACGCCACAATCGTTGCCGCGCAGCGCTATCCACGCCGACCGCCGCTTCACCGCAGCGCCGCATCCCGCCGAGCAGCCCGCCGAGCCGATCGGTCTGATCGTGGTCGGCTGCCAGTTCCACCAGCAGCAGCCAGTCTCCCTCGACGGGAGCGGCCAGCCCCAGCTGCTCGCGGGTCAGCGCGGCCGCGCGGCCGTCGATCAATTCCAGTGCCGCGATTCCGTCCGCGTCGCGCAACACCCGTCCGGCGTCGACCAGCGCGTCGAGGTCGGCGAAGCCACAGATCGCCGTCACCCGATGCGACGGAGCCGGATGCAGGCGCAGATCCAGCTGGGTGATGACGCCCAACGTGCCTTCGGCGCCGACGAACAGCGCCGGCAGGTCGTAGCCGGTGTTGTCGCGGCGCACCCGGCTGTGCCGGTGCAGCACCGAGCCGTCGGGCAGCGCCACATCCAGACCCACCACCTGCTCGCTCATGTTGCCGTAGCGCACCGTACGCAGGCCGCCGGCGTTGGTGGCGGCCATCCCGCCGACGGTCGCGGAATCGCGAGCCGACAAGTCGACGCCGAACACCAGCCCCGCCGCCGTCGCGGCGTGCTGCACCGCAGCCAGCGTAGCCCCGGCGCCGGCCTCGACACGGCGTTCGATGACGTCGACATCGCCCACCGCACAAAGTCTTTCGGTGGACAGCAGCACGTCGTCGTGTTGCGGAACAGTGCCGGCCACCAGGGAGGTGCGACCGCCTTGCACGGTGACGTAGGCCCCGGCGTCCCGGCATAACCGCAGCACCTCGGCGACCTGCTCGGCGGAGCCGGGCCGCACCAGCGCACTGGCCCGGCCCCGATAGCGGCCGGTGTGGTCGACGCTGCGCGCGGCGAGCACGTCGGCATCGGTGGTGACGTGGCTCGAACCGACGGCGGCGGTCAGGCCGCCCAGGATGCTCATGGCGCCTACGAAGCCTCGTCAGGCGCCAGCCGACCGATGTTTCCCGTGCCGACGTGGGCGACGCGAATCGCCATGGCTGTCCTCCGTCAAGCTGCGATGCTGTAGCGTTTCCAGACCGTAGTCCATCATCCGGCGGGCTCCGGACATCCCGTGGAGGGGCTGTGGCCGAACGCGAAGACGTCTGCTTCACCTCCGGCGCCGACCGGATCAGCGCGTGGCTCTACCGCCCCACCAGCAGCGGTCCGTCGCCCCTGCTGGTCATGGCGCACGGACTGGGTGCGGTACGCACGATGCGGTTGGACGCCTACGCCGAACGGTTCAGTGCGGCCGGCTACGCCTGCCTGGTGTTCGATTACCGCAACTTCGGTGACAGCGAGGGCGAACCCCGCCAACTGCTGAACATCGGTATGCAGCTTGCGGACTGGACGGCGGCCGTGGCCTACGCGCGCACCATCGAGGGCATCGACCCGAGCCGAATCGGCTTGTGGGGCACTTCCTTTGGCGGCGGTCACGTCATCGCCACGGCCGCCCGGGTGCCGGGTATCGCCGCCGCCGTGGCGCAGTGCCCGTTCACCGACGGCGTCGCCGCCGTCCGCGCGATCAACCCGGTCACGGTCGCGCGCCTCACCGCACTAGCGCTGCGCGACGTCGTCGGCGCCCTGGCCGGACGGCCCCCGGTCCTCGTTCCCACGGTGGGCAAGCCCGGCGAGGTTGCGGTGATGACCACCGCGGACGCCTACGAGGGCTACCTCAAGCTGGTGCCCGAGGGTGTGGAGTTGCGCAACGAGATCGCCGCCCGGATCGCCATGCGGGTCCTCACCTATCGTCCGGGCCGGCTGGCCGCCAAGATCCGCTGCCCCATCCTGTTCTGCGTGTGCCAGACCGACTCGGTGGCGCCCGCCGGCCCGACGCTGCGTTACGCCGCCAAAGCTCCCCGCGGTGAGGTCAAGGTGTATCCCGAGGGGCATTTCGCCATCTACGTCGGCGACGCGTTCGAGCGCGCCGTCGCCGACCAGATCGCGTTCCTGGACAAGCACCTGAAAAGTGGCTAGTCCCGGCCGGGCCGATACGGGCAAACGCCAGACTTCCCGGCAAGACCGCTCTACCCTCGGTAATTACCCAATACCCGCGGTTGCGGCTAGTTGCGGCGGGACAGGGCGGGGCCCGTTAGCGGGAAGGACGGGGAGATGTCGTACGTGTTTACTGCCCCGGAGCTATTGGCGTCTGCCGCGGCCGAGGTCGACGGCATCGCCGCGGCGGTAGCCGCCGCCAACGCGGCGGCTGCCGGACCGACGGCCAATCTGCTGGCAACGGCCGGTGACGAGGTTTCGGCCGCTACGGCCGCGCTGTTCAATGCCTACGCGCAGGAGTACCAGGCGGTCGTCAGGCAGGCTGCCGCATTCCACCACGAGTTCACTCGGGCACTGGCCGCCGCGGCGGGTGCCTACGCCCAGGCCGAGGCCGCCAACGCGGCTTTGCTGAACGGGGCGCTGTCGAATGCGCGCACCGCGGTCACCGCACCGATCCAGTCGCTGTTGACGAGCGCGGGGGTTGGCACCGGCGGACCCAGCGCGCTGACAGCGGTTCCTGCCGCGGCCTCCCAGGTTGCGCTGATCATGGGCGGCACCGCGAACCCCGACCCCGACCCCGACCCCAAATACCTCAATCGAATCAACGTCAAATACATTCAGCACCTCTTCCCGGGGGCCATCCCACAGGCGCTCTTCACCCCCGAGCAGTTCTGGCCGGTCACCCCGCAACTCGGCAACATGACGTTCAACCAGTCCGTCGCCCAGGGTGTGACGGCGCTGAACAATGCCATCAATGCCCAAATTGCACTGGGAAATAAGGTCGTCGCGTTCGGCTATTCGCAGAGCGCCACCATCGTCAACAACGAAATCAACGCGCTCATCGGGGCGGGCTCCCCCCATGCGAGCGACATCTCGTTCGTCATAATTGGCAATCCCAATACGCCCGACGGCGGGCTGCTGTCACGCTTCCCCGGCTTCTACATCCCGTTCCTGGATGTGCCGTTCAATGGCGCGACCCCGCCGAACAGTCCTTATGCGACCACCATTTACACCGCTCAGTACGACGGCATCGCCAACGCCCCGCGATATCCGCTCAACATCTTGTCGGACATCAACGCCTTCATGGGCTACTTCTATGTGCACAACACATATCCGACGCTCTCGGCCAGCGAGATCGCCAACGCGGTGCCCTTGCCGACCTCTCCGGGCTATGCCGGCAACACCCAGTACTACATGCTGCTGACCCAAGATCTACCGCTGGTCCAGCCGATTCGCGACATTCCCTATGCCGGCCCGCCGATCGCCGACCTGTTCCAGCCGCAGTTGCGGGTGCTCGTCGACTTGGGCTACGGCGACTACGGACCCAATTATGCGAACGTTGCGACCCCGGCCGGGTTGTTCTCGATTCCCAACCCGTTCGCCGTCGGCTACTACCTGGCCTTGGGAAGCCTGCAGGCGCCCTACGCCGCCGCGGTGGAAATCGGCGTGGAAGCCGGATTCTGGGGCCCGGAGTGGTTCCCGCAGGCTTATCCGTGGATTCCGTCCATCAATCCGGGGCTGAATTTCTATATCGGCCAGCCCGAGGTGACACTGCTGTCCCTGGCGAGTGGGGGCCTGGGGTCGCTGCTGCAGCTGATTCCGCCGCCCGTCTTCCCATGAGACGACGGCGCATGGCGTGGCCGCCACGACTTCAGGGAGTTCAGGTCCGCCGGAAACGTGGAATCGCCGGACTTCTCGGCGGGACCGCTTTAGTCTCAGTTCATACCTGATACCCGCGGTCGCGGCCCTTTCCGTTTTCCGGCCGGAAGGGACCCAGTTTGCGAAGGACGTGGCGATGTCGTATTTGCTCACTGCGCCAGAAATGGTGGCGACGGCCGCCACTGATCTGGACGGGATCGCGGCGGCGCTGTACGCGGCGAACGCGGCCGCGGCCGGCCCCACGACCGGATTGCTGGCGGCGGCCGAAGACGAAGTGTCGAGGGCTATCGCGACGCTGTTCGGCGCATTCGGTCAGGAGTACCAGGCCGTCGTCACCCACGCCGCCGCGTTTCACACCGAGTTCACCCGGGCACTGGCCGCGGCGGCCAGCGCCTACGCACAAGCCGAGGCCACCGCGTCGAACGCGCTGAGCGCATTCAACACCCAAGTCCAGGCCCTGTTGAGCCCACTGCTGCCCAACGCCGGGACCGGTGGCACCACCCCAGTGACGTCGATAGCCAACCCCGGCGCCCAAGTGGCCTTCATCATGGGTGGCACTGCTATCCCGTACCCCGACGAGATGTATGTGACAGGCGCCCAGACGCTCTTCATCCAGCCCCGTTTCCCGGGCGCGATATCCAATGTTCTGTACACGCCGGAGCAGTTCTGGCCGCTTACTCTAAATCTCGGCAACCTGACGCTCGGCCAGTCCATCGCTCAGGGTCTGGCTGCCACACGCGATGCGATCAATACGCAACTCAGCACTCTGGGCAACAGCGCCGTTGTTTACGGCTACTCGCAGAGCGCCGCGATTGCCACCATCGAAATACGTAATCTCATGAGCCTGCCTACTCCGCCGAGTCCCAGCGACCTGGCCTTCGTGCTGACCGGTAACCCGAACAACCCGAACGGCGGGATCCTGCAGCGCTTCAACGGCCTGTACCTGCCGATCCTGGATGTGCTGTTCAACGGCTCGACTCCGCCGGATTCGCCTTACCCGACCGTCATCTACACGCACCAATACGACGGCGCCGCCAACTTCCCGCAATACCCGCTCAATCTCCTGGCAGACCTCAACGCCATCATCGGCGTGTTCGACGGTACCCATTTCTACGTCGGTCTAACGCCCACCCAGGTAGACAATGCCGTACTCCTGCCGACTTCCCCCGGCTACACCGGCAACACCCAGTACTTCATGGTCCTCAACCAGAAACTGCCACTGACCAGCCTTATTCGTCCCATTCCCTATGTGGGGACCGCCATCGCCGAACTGATCCAGCCGGACCTGCGGGTGCTCGTCGATTTGGGCTACTCCGACTACGGACCGGGCCTGAGCTATGCCGACATTCCCACCCCCGCCTCGTTCCTGTCGGTTCCCAACCCGTTCGCCGTCAGCTACTACCTGGCCAAGGGCGCCGTACAGGGAGTCCAGGGCAGCATGGTGAGCCTTGGTTGGTTGCCGCCGTCGTACACACCGACCGAATACCCGTACGTTCCGTCGGTGGCCCCGGGCGTGAACGTCTTTCTGGGTCAGCCGAGCGTGACCGGGCTGTCGCTGCTGACCGGAGCCCTCGGCACCGCGGCCAAGGATCTGGGATGGATTCCGCCGTGGTGGAATTGATTTCGCCCATGCCGAGGCGTGTGCCTTGCTAAAATCACACTCTCGCTGACCAGCTGAGACCCCGTTTTCCAGAGCAAGAAAAGCTTGCTCGTTACCCCTTGGAAAACACCGGATTGTTCAGGGGAGGATGTGCAATGACGCACCTAATCGCTGCGCCCGAAATGATGGCGTCGGCGGCTACGAATGCGGTGAAGATTGGTTCGGCAATCACCGCGGCCGGCGCCGCCGCCGCGGGGTCGACGACCAATGTGCTGGCGGCGGCTGCCGACGAGGTGTCGGCGGCGATCGCCAAACTCTTCGGCACATACGGCCAGCAGCTCCAGGCGGCCCTCACGCAAGCCACCGCGTTTCACGACGAGTTCGTCCAGACGCTGGCCGGCGCGGCAACCACCTACACGCAAGCCGAGGCCGCCAATGCCGCCGTGGTGGCCAACGCTCTCGGCGGACTCAACGCGCAGGTCCAGAGCCTGCTGGCGCCGACGGTCACCAACGTCAGCCCCGCACCGACGCTGATGGCTGCCGCGGCACCCGCCGCTTCGACGGTGGCGCTGGTCATGGGCGGAACCTTCGACCCGGAACCCTTCCCCATCTACGTAGAGCTGATCAACGATTCGTACATCCAGCCCTTCTTCCCCGGCGCAAACCCCTCGGGAGTGAGTTACCCCGCGCAACTGTGGCCGCTCACCATATTCCAGGGCAATCTGACGCTCAACGAGTCCGTCGCCCAGGGCATGACGGATCTGACTAATGCGATCGCGACTCAGCTCGGCTCGGGAAATTCCGTCGTCAACTTCGGGTTCTCGCAAAGCGCTGTGGTTTCCACCAACGTGATCACTGACCTCATGGCCTTGCCCCCCGGCCTGCGGCCCGACCCCAGCCAGCTGTCGTTCGTGCTGGCCGGTAATCCCGCAACTCCCAACGGGGGCTTCTTCACCCGATTTCCAGGCCTTACCATCCCCTGGTTGGACATAACGTTCACCGAAGCGACCCCGCCGGATTCTCCCTACCCGACCACCATTTACGCCGCCCAATACGACCCGGCCAGCGACTTCCCGCGCTACCCGCTCAATTTCTTGGCCGACCTCAACGCGCTGATGAGCACCGGACGGCACGATTTGTACCCAAATCTCGACGTTAACGACGCGGTACCGTTGCCGACGTCTCCGGGGTATATCGGCAACACCCAGTACTACATGTTCATGACCAAGGATCTGCCATTGCTCCACCCGCTTCGCGACATCCCCTTTGTGGGTGAGCCGCTCGCCGAGCTCATCCAGCCCAATCTGCGGGTACTTGTCGATTTGGGCTACTCCGACTGGGGAAACGGCCAGGACTACGCGAATGTCGTAACCCCGGCCAGCCTGTTTTCCATACCCGACCCCTTCGTCGTCGGCAGAGAACTGGCCGATGGCACCGTCAAGGGTGTCCAAGCCTCGCTCGTGGAAGTAGGAGCATTGCCGCAGTCCGCACTGCCGAACGAATACCCATATCTTCCGGCGTTGGACACCGACGTGAATTTCTACGTGGGCCAGCCAACCGTGACGGACATATCATTACTAACTCGCGCCGTCGGGCCGCTCCTGGACTTGATTCCGCCTATCCACCACATTCCGCTGCTGACTCCATTAGCACTTCCGTTGATTCCGCTGGTCATTCCGTTGATCCAGTAGCGCAACTGAGGTGTAAGCCGGATACCTATCCGTACGTTCCGTCACTGAATCCGGGCCTGTCGCTCAGCTTCGGCCAGCCCAGCGTGATGGGCCTGTCGGTGGTGAGCTGCACGCTCGCGTCGATACTGCACCTGATCCCGCCGGTGAATCCTTGAGGGAGAACGGGGTCGCCGCTACGGTCCCAACGGAGAATTCCTGCGGATCGACTCGTCGCGAATCAGCCCGCGCAGCAGCGCGGTGCTGAATTCGGCCGCGATCTCCTTGGCGGTGCGGCGGCCGCTCGGCCGCAGCCAGCGGTAGCTGCCCAGCGTCATCCCGATGTAACCCAGCGCCACCACATGGGAGTCGCATTCGTAGAACTCGCCGCTGGCGATGCCGCGGTCGATGAGGCCGTGGACGTGCTCGTAGACCTGGGCTTCCTTCTCGCGAACCTCCGCCACCTGTTCGCTGGTGAACCATTCGGTGATGTAGGGCTGCTCCTGGAAGTACACCGCGGCCCGTTCCGGATTGCGCGCAATGCCGGTGAGCAGCCGCACGGTGTACTGGTAGAGCGCTTCCCGGGCGGTCCAGGACGGGTCGTCGTGCACGGCGGCCAGTGTGCCCTCGGCGGCTTGGCGATAGATGTCGAACAGGATCAGCGCCTTGCTGGCGTAGTAGTGGTACACCGTCGCCTTGTTCAGCCCGATCACGTCGGCGACGTCATCCATCCGGGTGCCGTGATAACCGCGGGCAGCAAACAGCTTCGTGGCAACGGCCAGCAACTCCTCACGGCGCGAAAGTCCGTTCTCGGACGGCGTTTGTGGCATCGGTACTCGCTATCTCGCTGCCCGCGGGGCTCGGCACCCCGAATCAAGGCTTGACCAATCAACTGGTTGGACAGTTTATGCAGGGCCGGCACCGCCTGTCGCACCGACGCGGATCCGACTAGACTCCTGGGGGACCAAGTCGCGAGTCGATAGCGAGTCGAGAGGTGCAGTAATGGATCCAAGTCCTGACTACGACGTGAGCGACGAAATCGAGTTCTTCTTCAATTACCTGACCTGGGGCATCCGTGGGGTCGAGGACGGCAACGGCTATCCGCCGCCGGCCTACCCGCCCGTTTAGTGAGCTGTAGATATCCGGCGCCACCGTCGCCACCAACGCGCAACCGACAAGCTCCATCGCGGCTGGCTAGCCCCATGTCGGCGACCTGCCGTTTGTAACGATTGGTGATCCCAACCGGCCGCGATCGCGACATTTGGGCCCGGCGGAAGCTGGATTGGCCAAAATGCCGGACGTCCCCGGCAGGACTCTTTTAGGCTCTGGGCACCCTCTCTAGGGCTGGCCGCGCTTGGGAAGGTCGGTCCCGTTTGACGGGTAATGGCCTCGGTGTTGGACAGGAGACGAGATGCCCAGTGTGATCGCGGTCCCGGAGATGCTGGTCACGGCGGCCGCCGACCTGGATGGGATCGGTTCGGCGATCAGCGCGGCCGGCGCCGCTGCTGCGGGCCCAACGGCCCATGTGCTGGCGGCAGCCGGCGATGAGGTGTCCGCGGCCGCTGCGGCGCTGTTTCGCGCGTACGCCCAGGATTATCGGGCGGTCCTGAACCAAGCCGCGGCCTTCCACAGCGAATTCACCCAGGCGCTGGCGGCCGCTGGGGCCGCCTACGCGCAGGCCGAGGCCGCCAACGCCGCGGCCATGTCGGGCGCCCTTGACGCGCTCGACGCGCCGGTCCAAGCGCTGCTGGGACTGGGCAACGCCGGACCTGGCGCCGCCGTGGGCACTTCGACGTCGACTGTGATGCTGTCCGGCAACCCGGTCACGGCGCTGATCATGGGCGGCACCGGGTATCCGACCTTTCCTGCCCCTGTCTTGGCGGCCCTTGACAGCGCGTACATCCAGCCAATCTTCGGACCCAACAACCCGGTCGCCCAGTACACGCCCGAGCAGTGGTGGCCGTTTATCGGGCGCCTGTCACTCGACCAGTCCATCGCCCAGGGCGTCACTCTGCTGAACAACGGAATCAACGCGGAACTACAAAATGGGCATGACGTCGTCGTTTTTGGCTACTCGCAAAGCGCCGCGGTAGCCACCAATGAGATGCGCGCGCTGATGGCGCTACCGCCCGGCCAACAGCCAGACCCCAGTCGGCTGGCTTTCATGATGATCGGCAATATCAATAACCCCAACGGCGGTATCCTAGAGCGTTACACCGGCCTTTACATCCCGTTCATGGATGTGTCGTTCGACGGTGCCACGCCACCGAATTCTCCTTACCAGACCTACATCTACACCGGCCAATACGACGGCTATGCCCACAACCCGCAATACCCGCTCAATATCTTGTCCGACATTAACGCCTTCATGGGCATCAGATTGGTCCACAACGCGTATCCCATCACGGCCGCCGACGTTGCGAATGCCGTGCCATTGCCGACCTCCCCGGGCTACACCGGCAACACCCATTACTACATGTTTTTGACCCAGGACCTCCCGTTGCTGCAACCCCTTCGCGACTTGCCCTTTGTCGGGCCCCCGCTTGCCGACCTGATCCAGCCGGACCTACGGGTGTTGGTCGATTTGGGCTACGGCTACGGTTACGCGGATGTGCCCACCCCCGCCAGCCTGTTCGGATTCGTCAACCCGATCGCAGTGATCTCCCACCTGGCGACAGGGGCGGTGCAAGGCCCCCAAGCCGCCCTGGTGGATATCGGGGTGTTACCGCAGTCTTCGCTGCCTGACACCTACCCCTATGTCCCGTCGGCGAATCCCGGCCTGGTATTCAACTTCGGCCAATCGAGTGTGACAGAGCTGTCGTTGCTCAGTGGCGCCCTTGGGTCCGTAGCGCGATTGATTCCGCCTGTCATTTGAGACGGCCCCGCGCCGGGTTCCACCGAACCGGCCGGATTCATGTGGTATCAGAAGCCGTCCCGGGTTACAGCGCCTTGAGTTCCTCGGTGACCTCGGACACTGATTTCTTTGCGTCCCCGAACAGCATCGTGGTGCCCTCGGCATAGAACAGCGGGTTGTCGATACCGGCGAAACCCGAGTTCATCGACCGCTTGAGCACGATCACCGACTTGGCCTTGTCGACGTTGAGAATCGGCATGCCATAGATCGGGCTGGATGTTTCGTTGCGGGCCGCCGGATTGGTGACGTCGTTGGCGCCGATGACGATCGCGACGTCGGTGCGGGCGAACTCGTCGTTGATGTCGTCCATGTCCTTCATCGCGTCGTAGTCGACTTCGGCCTCGGCCAGCAGCACATTCATATGCCCGGGCATGCGGCCGGCCACCGGGTGGATCGCGTACTTGACCGGCACACCCTTGTCCTCGAGCAACGACGCCATGTCCTTGACGGCATGCTGTGCCTGGGCCACGGCCAGCCCATAGCCCGGCACCACGATGACCTGGTTGGCGTACGCCATCTGAATCGCGGCGTCGGCCGCCGACGTGGCCTTGACGTGCTTGTCGCCGCCGCCGTCGCCGCTGGGGGCCACCCCGCCGCCACCGAAACCGCCCGCGACGATGGCCGGGATCGAGCGGTTCATCGCCTTGGCCATCAGGTTGGTCAGGATGGAGCCGGACGCGCCGACGATCATCCCCGCCACGATCATCGCGGTGTTGTTCAGTGCCAGACCGGCCGCCGCGGCGGACAGCCCGGTCATGGCGTTGAGCATCGAGATGACCACCGGCATGTCGGCACCGCCGATGGGTAGCACCACCATCAAGCCCAGCACACCGGCTGCGGCCAGCAGACCGATCATCCACCACAGCGACACTCCGCCGCTGCCGGGATGTGCGTCCAGCCCGATCACCACCGCAGCCGCGACAGCCCCGGCCAGCAGCAGCAGGTTGACCGGCTGCTGCGCCTTGCCGAGACCGATCGGGCGGCCGGAGATGATCTCCTGCAACTTGCCGAACGCGATGATCGATCCCCAGAACGAGATCGATCCGATGATGGCGGCGAACAGCGACGCCACCACGATGTGCACGGTGGGTGACTCGCCGTGTCGGAACGCGGAAAAGCCGCTGGTCTGGATGAATTCCGAGAGCGCGATCAGGGCTACCGTCCCACCACCGACGCCGTTGAAGAACGCCACTAGCTGCGGCATCGCCGTCATCTTGGTCAGCCGCGCCGGCGGCACCCCGAGCACGACGCCCACCACCAGGCCCGCGATGATCAGCGGCCACTGGCTGGTGTGCCGGATCATGACCAGGGTGGCCGCCACGGCGATGGTCATGCCGACCGCGGCGATCAAGTTGCCGCGCACCGCCGTCTTGGGGCCGGTCAAGCCCATTAAACCGTAGATGAACAGCGAGAACGCGAAGATATAGAGGCCGATCACCAAGTAATTCATTTGGCTGCCGGCTCCTCAGTTTTGGCGGGTAGCGACTTCTTCCCCTTGAACATGCCCAGCATCCGGTCGGTGACGATGAAGCCACCGATCACGTTCAACGTGCCGAACACCACTGCGACGAACAGGATGATCTGCACCGCGATCGATGGATGCTCGACCCGCCCGAACACCACCAGCGCACCGAGCACCACGATGCCGTGGATGGCGTTGGTTCCCGACATCAGCGGGGTGTGCAAGGTATTGGGCACTTTGGAAATCACCGCGAACCCGACGAACCCGGACAGCACCAGGATCGCCAGGTTCTCCAACAGTTGGTCGTACATCGCTAGGAGGCCTTTCCGTCCTGGGTGCGGGTCACACACGATTCCGCGATGACCTCGTCGTCGAGGTCGGCGGCCAGCTTGCCGTCCTTGATCAGCAGGTCCAGCAGGGCCGTGATGTTCTTGCTGTAAAGCTCACTGGCGTGCTCGGGCATCGTCGCCGGCAGATTCAGCGGCGAGGCGATGGTGACGCCATGCTTGACCACCGTCTTGCCCGGCTCGGTCAGCTCGCAGTTGCCGCCGGTCTCGCCGGCCAGGTCCACGACCACGCTGCCGGGCTTCATGGCTTCCACGGCGGCAGCGGTCACCAGCCGCGGCGCGGGCCGGCCCGGGACCAGCGCCGTGGTGATGACCACGTCGAAGCCGCTGATCGCCTCTTCCAGAGCCTTCTGCTGCTGGGCGCGTTCCTCGTCGGTCAGCTCGCGGGCGTATCCGCCCTCGCCCGAAGCCGTGACTCCGACCTCCAGCCACTGCGCACCCACCGAGCGCACCTGGTCGGCGACTTCGGGCCGCACGTCGTAGCCGGTGGTGCGTGCCCCCAACCGCTTGGCGGTCGCCAGGGCCTGCAAGCCTGCCACGCCGACACCCAGCACCAGCACCGTGGCCGGCTTCACCGTTCCCGCCGCGGTGGTCAGCATCGGGAAGAACCGTGTCGACTCCGATGCGGCAAGCAGCACCGCCTTGTAGCCGGCGACGTTGGCCTGCGACGACAGCGCATCCATGACCTGGGCCCGGGAGATGCGCGGAATGGCCTCGAGAGCGAAGGCCTGCACGCCGGCTTGCTTGAGCGCACCGATCGAGTTGTCGGCGTTGCGCGGGGCCAGGAAGCCGATCAGGGTTTGCCCGCTGTGCAGCCGGCCGACCTCCTCGGTGGTCGGCGGCGCGACCTTGACGACGACGTCGGCAGCCCACGCATCTCCGATGGTGGCTCCCGCGTCGGTGTAGAGCTCGTCGGGTAGCAGCGCCCGCTGACCGGCACCGGGCTCGACCACGACGGCGACACCACTGTTGACCAGTGAGGCGACCGCTTTGGGTACCAGCGCAACGCGCCGTTCGTCGGGCCGTGACTCGGCCACCACCCCTACCCTGATGGTGTGGGTCTGCGCATCTGTCATGGCGCGTACATCTACTTTCCTCGTACTTTCCTGCGCGATGGATATGCCGCCGGCTCGGCCGCGCGCCTGGCTACCATAACGCGTGCCGCGTACACCACCGATTTGTGACCGTTCAGGTCGAGGTGCCGGTAACCCTCAGCACACTGGTTGATGGTTCGCCGCTCGATGTCAATCCGGTAGCCGCCGGGCTGTTGTGGCGACACAAAGTGAGGTTGTGTGACGCGGCGGCGGGCCTCACCAGAGCGGGATGTCCTGCCCCTGCTCAGAGGCCGGTCGCGGACCGAACCAGCGCCGCTCGGATTCGGCGATTCGCACGTCGTTGATGCTTGCCTCGCGGCGCGCCATCAGCCCCGACGGGGTGAATTCCCACAGCTCGTTGCCGTAGCTGCGATACCACTGACCGGCGTGGTCGCGGCACTCGTACTGGAACCGCACCGCGATGCGGTTTTCGTGGAAGTCCCACAAGCTCTTGCGCAGCGTGTAGTCGAGCTCGCGCTGCCATTTGCGGACCAGAAAGGCCACGATCTGGTCCCTGCCCACGATGCGCTCGTCGCGGTTTCGCCATTGCGAGTCGACGGTGTAGGCCAGGCTGACGTGGTGAGGGTCGCGAGTGTTCCAGGCGTCCTCTGCGGCCTGGACCTTCTGCGCTGCGGTGCCAAAGGTGAACGGCGGGAAGGGCGGGCGAGTCTCGTTCATGACGCCTATTGCATCGCGAGCAGTCGCAGAATCGCACTGACGTATGCGAATTCACGCGATTCTGTGTCTGCTCGCGGCGGCTTATTGCACGTGTCGTATGGTGCCTTAGGGTGTGGGAATGGACTTCGCGATGTCGGCCAAGGCCGTCGACTACCACCAGCGGTTGTCCGACTTCATGACGGAGCACGTCTTCCCGGCCGAGTCCGACTACGAAAGATATCGCCACGAATCCGGCCCGGACGACCACACCGTGCCGCCGATCATCGAGGAACTCAAAATCAAGGCCAAAGAACGCGGCCTGTGGAACCTGTTCCTGCCGGCGGAGTCGGGCTTGACCAACCTGGAGTACGCGCCGCTGGCCGAGCTGACCGGGTGGAGCCTGGAGATCGCGCCCGAGGCATTGAACTGCGCGGCGCCCGATACCGGCAACATGGAAATCCTGCACATGTTCGGCACCGACGAGCAGCGCCGGCAGTGGCTGCAACCGCTGCTGGACGGCGAGATCCGCAGCGCGTTCTCCATGACCGAGCCCGCGGTCGCCAGCAGCGACGCCCGCAACATCGAAACCACGGTCTCCCGAGACGGCGGCGACTACGTCATCAATGGCCGCAAATGGTGGACATCGGGTGCTTCCGACCCGCGCTGCAAGATCCTGATCGTGATGGGCCGCACCAACCCCGAAGCGGCCGCCCACCAACAGCAGTCGATGATCCTGGTGCCGATGGACACCCCCGGGGTGACGATCGTCCGTTCCACGCCGGTGTTCGGCTGGCAGGACCAGCACGGCCATTGCGAGGTGAGCTACGACAACGTCCGGGTTCCGGCCACCAACCTGCTCGGCGAAGAAGGCTCCGGGTTCGCGATCGCCCAGGCCCGGCTGGGACCGGGCCGCATCCACCACTGCATGCGCGCGCTGGGCGGAGCCGAACGCGCGCTGGCGCTGATGGTGGATCGGGCGCGCAACCGGGTGGCGTTCGGCCGCCCGCTGGCCGAGCAGGGCGTGGTCCAGCAGGCAATTGCCAAGTCCCGCAACGAAATCGACCAAGCAAGGCTGCTGTGCGAAAAGGCGGCGTGGACCATCGACCAGCACGGCAACAAGGAGGCTCGCCACCTGGTCGCGATGATCAAGGCTGTGGCACCGCAAGTCGCGTGTGACGTCATCGACCGGGCGATCCAGGTACACGGCGCCGCCGGGGTCAGCGACGACACCCCGCTGGCCAGGCTCTACAGCTGGCATCGCGCGATGCGGATCTTCGACGGACCCGACGAGGTGCACCTGCGGTCCATTGCGCGCGCCGAGCTGGGGCGGGAGAAATCCGCGTTCGCTGCCGCGGTTACCCGACATGGCTGACCTGGAACTACCGGGCGCGTGGAACTTTCGTGACGTTGCCGACAGCACCGCGCTGAGACCGGGGCGGCTGTTTCGCTCCAGCGAGCTCAGTCGCCTCGACGACGCCGGCCGGGAAACGCTGCGCCGGTTGGCCATCACCGATGTCGCCGACCTGCGTTCGTCACGCGAGGTCGTCCGGCGCGGTCCGGGACGAGTGCCTGCCGGCGTCGACATCCACCTCCTGCCGTTCCCCGACCTGGCCGACGACGACGCCGGGACCGACGCCGATGCGCCGCACGAACACGCGTTTCGGCAGCTAATGACCAACAGCCCGGACGGCGAATCAATCGACCAGGCCGCCGTCCGCTACATGACCGACGAATATCGCCAATTCCCCACGCGTACCGGTGCCCAACGCGCGCTGCAGCGCGTCGTCACCTTGCTGACCGGCGGGCGGGCGGTGCTCACACATTGCTTTGCGGGCAAAGACCGGACGGGCTTCGTGGTTGCCACCGTGCTGGAAGCCGTTGGTGTCGACCGCGAGGCCATCCTGATCGACTTCCTGCGCAGCAATGACGCGGTGCCGCGGTTGCGGGAACAAATCTCGGAAATGATCCAACAGCGCTCCGAGGCCGAACTGACGCCGGAGGTGGTGACGTTCACCGAAGCCCAGCTGTCCGACGGCGTGCTCGGCGTCCGGCCGGAGTACCTGGCGGCATCGTGGCAGACCATCGATGAGACCTGGGGATCGGTGGATGCCTACCTGTGCGACGCGGGTATCACGGCGGCCGACGTCGGCCGACTGCATGACGAGCTTTTGGGCTGAACTCCAATCTCGGAGGTCGGCTCAAAGGCCAGACACGATCGCGGAATCGCCTTACGCTCAACGGGTACCCGACATGGCGGGTGAATGGTGCACCCCCGTCGCCAGGAGGATGGCCTCTTGTCGCATGTTTTCACGCAGCCGCCGGCCATGGCCGCGGCCGCCGCCGAGTTGGCCGGGATCGGCACGGTGATCAATGAGGCCGCTGCGTCGGTGGCAGGTCCGACGACCACGATCGCCACGGCCGCCGCAGATGAAGTGTCGACCGCCATCGCGCAGCTGTTTGGCGCGTTCGGGCAGGAATACCAAGCGATCAACGCACAACTCGGGGCGCTATATAACCAATTCACCCAAAACTTGGCGGCCGCCGCGAACGCCTACTTCGGCGACGAGGCCATCAGCGCCGCCACCCTGGTGAAAGGCGCCACCACCGGGCTCTTTACGCCAACCTCTCCGACCGCAGTACCGCCGGTTTTCGGTCAGAACACCGCGATCGTCATGAGCGGCACCGGATCGCCGATACCCTCGATCCAGTACCTCACCAACATCGCCAATCTATTCCTTCCGCCCGGCGTGGTCGTGAACCCGTTGAACACGACGGAGGAGCTCTATCCCATCACCGGCGTCAAATCGCTGCCCTTCCAAAACTCGGTGCAAATAGGGCTGCAGATTCTCGACACTGCGATTTGGGAGCAGATCCACGCCGGAAACCACGTCACCGTTTTCGGCTATTCCCAAAGCGCCGTCATCTCGTCCCTGGAAATACAGCAGCTTCTTTCCCTGGGCCCCAATAAGCCGGACCCGAGCCAACTTAGCTTCATATTCATCGGCAACGAAATGAATCCCAACGGCGGCATCCTCTCACGGATACCCGGGCTGAACATTTCAACCCTCGGCCTGCCGTTCTACGGGGCGACTCCGGACAACCCTTATCCGACGACGACCTACACGCTCGAATACGACGGTTTCGCCGATTTCCCGCGGTATCCGCTGAATGTCCTGTCCGACATCAATGCCGTATTCGGGATACTCACCGTGCACACCCAGTATCAGTACCTCACCCCGCAACAGGTAGCGGACGCCATACTGCTGCCGGTCGAGGGCGTGACGTCGAATCAGTACTACATCATCGAAACCGCGGACCTGCCCCTGCTAGCCCCGGTACGCGCAATCCCCGTCATCGGAGCACCCCTGGCCGCGCTCCTCCAACCGAATTTGGAAGTGATCGTCAATCTCGGCTACGGCGACCCGAGATTCGGCTATTCGACGAGCCCCGCGAATGTGCCCACCCCGTTCGGGCTCTTCCCGCAGATCCCTCCGGGCGTCGTTGTCGATGCGCTGGTTGCCGGAACCCAGCAAGGCATCAACGACTTCGCGGCAGCGCTGCCGGCTGCGCTCAACCCACCCGAATTGCCGGTGATCGGATTCCCACCGTACATCCAGGAAATCCTGCCGCCGGGTCCAACACCGGTGCCCGCGACACCCGTCAATATCGCCAGCACTTTGGCGGCCGTTGCCTCGGACAGCTACTCACTTCTGCTTCCCACGGCGGATCTCGGCCTGGCTTTTGCCACGATTCTTCCGGCCTACGACCTCAGCCTGTTCCTGAACCAATTGCTACAAGGAAACTTCATCGCCGCGATTGAATTGCCGCTGGCCGCCACCGCCGGGTTGGCCGCGCTGGGCGGCATGATCGAATTCATCGCGATCGTGAGAACGGTGGCGGCAATTATTCAGCAATTACAGAGCCTGAACTTCTAGCTGGAGTGCGGCTAGACGGGATGAAATGGCCAGGCACTAAAGCGGCGGACAGGTTTGCATTGAGCGCCTGAGGTTGGTTGTTAAGGAGGATGCGTCGATGCCGTAACGTACGTGCCCGTCGAGCCGCAGATGATGGCGACGGCCGCAGCGGATCTCGAACACATTGGCGCAGCGGTGGGCTCGGCCAGTGCTGCGGCAGCCGGTCCGACGTCAAGCCTGGCGGCGGCCGCGGCCGACGAGGTGTCGGCGGCCATCGCGAATCTGTTCGGCGCATACGGTCGGGAGTACTGCGACCGTGTCGATCGACAGCGTCATCACCGGCCTGCAGGCGGTGAACACCGCCGCCACCAACGCCGTCTCGAACGCGATGTCCGGGGGCTACTCGGCGCTGCTTCCGACCGCGGACATCGCCAACGCGGTCCTGACCTCGTTGCCGTCCTACGACCTCAACCTGTTCCTGGACGGAATCTCGCAAGCCGGCCCACGGCGACCCGGCAGGTCTGGTCAATGCGATCGGCCGTCCGCCTGCGGCCAACATGGGACTGCTGACATTCGGTGCCGGTTTCGAGCTCATCGTCATCGGCAATGCCGTCGTCTTGATGCTCGGCGGTCAGATCGACCCGGGCTAAGGCTCTAGGACCACCTTGCCGAGCACACCTCCGTCGGCCAGGCTCTGTAACGCAGCCTGAGCTTCGGACAGCGGATAGCGTTGCGGCGGAGGCGGTCTCAACCCCAGGGCGACCAGATAGTTCAAACCCCAGGAGAACAACCCCGCCGAACCGGGGACCTTGTTGAGGTACTCGCCCCACGCGACGCCGAGCACACCGACGTTGCGCAGCAGCAGCCGGTTGACGGTGAGCGTCGGGATGCTGCCCGCGGCAAAGCCGATGACCAGTAACTTGCCGTCGATGGCCAGCACCCGGATGGCGTCATCGAAGCTCGGACCGCCGATGGGGTCGACCACGATATCCACACCGCGGCCGTGAGTGTGCTTGTGCACCTGCGCGACCCAGCCGTCCGTCAATCGCAGCACCACGTCGGCGCCGAGCGCCCCGACGTAGTCAACCGCCCCCTCGCGGTGCACCACGGCTATCACCTGGCGGGCGCCCATCGCCTTGGCAAGCTGGACGGCGGCCGTGCCCACCCCGCCGGCGGCACCGAGCACCAGCACCGTGTTGCCCGGCCGCATCGCGGCACGCCGGGCCAGCGCGAAGTACATGGTGTTGTAGTTGACCAACAACGACACGGCTTCGGCGTCGTCGAGTTCGGCTGGGCTGCGCACCACGTTGGAAACCGGAACGGCAACCCGTTCGGCGTAGCAGCCGAGCACCCCGAATGCCGAGACCCGTTCTCCCACATGGAAACCCGAGCCGGACGGCGCATAGCGCACGACACCCGCGGTTTCCAGGCCGGGCACGAACGGCGGCGGCAACTTCAGCTGGTACTCGCCCTTGCTCAGCAGCAGGTCCGGAAAGCACACGCCGGCAGCGCGAACGTCGATGACGACCTTGTCGCCGTCATCGGGAATGTCGTCGATATCGGTGTAGACTATGCCGGACGGGCCGGAAAGCTCTTGTACGACACAGGCTTTCATGCAAACTACAGCTTGAATCCGGCTTTTTGCGCGCCGGACAGGTCGGTGATCTCGGCCCAGTGTGCCGCCACATCCTGCACCGAAGGCGGGGTGTCGAAGTTGACCCCGGCGTTCTGGAACAACGCGGCCCGCTGCACCTTGCCGCCGCCGACGATGAACACCGACGCGTTGTCCGCGCATTCTTCGGTGCACAGGTAGGCCACCACCGGCGCGACGAAGTCCGGCGTGAGCTTCTCGAACACCTCGGGTGGCAGGATGTCCTGGGTCATCCGGGTGGCCGCGATCGGGGCGACCGCGTTGGCGTGAATGTTGTACTTGGCGCCCTCCAGCGCCAGGGTGTTGATCATGCCGACCAGACCGAGCTTGGCCGCACCATAGTTGGTCTGGCCGAAGTTGCCGAACAGCCCGCTGGTGGAGGTGGCGACAACGACCCGGCCGTAACTCTGCTCGCGGAAGTGTGGCCAGGCCGCGCGGATCACGTTGTAGCCGCCATAGAGGTGCACCTTGAGCACGGCGTCCCAGTTCTCGAACGACATCTTGTGGAAGGTGCCGTCGCGCAGGATCCCGGCGTTGCTGACCACGCCGTGTACCGCCCCGAACTCCTCGAGCGCCGTCTTGACGATGTTGGCCGCCCCCTCGGGCTCGGCAACGCTGTCATAGTTGGCCACCGCGCGGCCACCGGCGTCCTTGATCTCGGCGACAACCTGGTCGGCCATCGCCGACCCGGCGCCGGTGCCGTCACGGGCCCCGCCGAGGTCGTTGACGACGACGCTGGCGCCCTCTCGGGCAAGGGTCAGGGCGTATTCACGGCCCAGCCCCCCACCGGCTCCGGTAACGACGACGACGCGATCCTGCACTCCGGGCATCAGGTTCCTCTCTGAACGTGCGTTGACATGGTCAGGGTCGGCCCGGCGGCTAACCGGGTCGCGCGGGCGTCTGCGTCAGGCTAGAACAGCTTGCGCGCCAGCTTGAAGGCGCGCTCGGTGTAGGGCGGGTAGATGATCTTCGAGAAGTCGGGGCGGGTCGGCTTGGTCAGCACCGACTTGCGGTGGCTGAACTCGTCGAAGCCCCATTTGCCGTGATAGGCCCCCATTCCGGAGGCGCCCACGCCGCCGAACGGCAGCTTGGCCGTCGACACCTGGAAGGCCAGGTGGTTGACCAGCATGCCGCCGGCCGGCACCTCCTTGATCACCCGCTCGCGGGTTTCGCGTGACTTGGTGAACAGGTATGCCGACAACGGCTTGGGCCGTGAGTTGACGAACTTGATCGCCTCGTCCAGGGACTTGACGGTGAGCACCGGCAGGATCGGCCCGAAGATCTCGTTGGACATCAGCGGTCCGGCCGGATCGGGGTCGACGACGACCGTCGGCTGGATACGCAGGTTCGACGCGTCACACTTGCCGCCCACCGCGACCTTGGCCTTACCGTCGGCTTCGCCCTGGTTTTCGACAGCGGCGAGGTAACCGCTCAACCGGTCGAATTGGCGCTGGTTGACAATGCGCAAGCCGGCCGGGTTGTCCTGGGAGCGGAACCTGCCGATGGCGGCGCCGATCTTGGTGACGAGTTCGTCGCGGATGGTCGCGTCGGCCAGCACGTAGTCGGGAGCGACGCAGGTCTGGCCGCCGTTGAGCAGCTTGATCCAGGCGATCCGCTTGGCGGCCACATCGATGTCCGCGTCGGCCGCGACGATCACCGGGCTCTTGCCGCCGAGTTCCAGCGTGACCGGGGTCAGATGCGGTGCCGCGCCTTCGTAGACCTTGCGGCCGATCTCGGTGCCGCCGGTGAACATCACCCGGTCCAGGCCCTGCGCGATCAGCGCCTGACTTACCGTGCCGTCGCCTTCGACCACGGCAATCGCGTCGCGGTCGAGGTAACGGGGCACCAGCTCGGCTATCAGTCGTGACGACGCCGCGGCGATTTCCGAGGGTTTGAGGATGACGGTGTTTCCGGCCGCGATCGCGCCGACCGCCGGGCCCAGAGTCAGATAGAACGGGTAATTCCAGGCGCCGATGATCAGCACGGTGCCGTAGGGCTCGTACTCCACCCACCCCCGGCCGGGCAGCTGCGGCGCCTCCAGGAGCAGATACTTGCGGCGCATCCACTTGCGGACCTTCTTGGCCGCGTACTTGGCTTCGCTGACCGTCACCGCGATATCGGCGATATACGCCTCGACCGGGTTGCGGTCCAGGTCCTCGGCAAGCGCCTCGGTGATCGCGTCCTCGTTCTCCTCCATCAACCGCTGCAACTGCAGCAATTGGTTCCTGCGCCACTCGACACTGCGAGTGCGTCCGGTGGCGAACGTCTTGCGCAGCCGCGCCACGGTTTCGGCGACTGTTTCGGCGACATGAGTCGGCTTCGATGCGTCGGACGTGGCGGCGGTTTCAGCGGCTTCAGCGGCTGCGGGTTGGGCCGCCTTGAATTCCTGAGCTTTCGGTGCAACCGATTCGGTGGTCATCGTTGTCCTTTCTTTCCGGGTCCTATCCGGTTCCCGATCCGGGTCTTTCCGGGCTTCACGGGAGGTGACCCGGAGTGCTCTGCCACATCATGTGGTCGCACATCGGTGATATTGGCGATCCTAGTCATGCGGTTACGGCAGGAATAGGAAAGATCCGGCCCGATCTGCGCTACACCGGCGCGGCGGGTGACACTCTGCTGCCGCTCGGAGGTCGTTCGGCACGAAACAGCGGTATCGCGACCGCACCGGCGAGCAGGGACAAACCCGCAAACCAGGCGAAGGCGCCGGAGAAGCCGAGCGGCAGCAGGATGGCCTGGAAGACGAGGCTGCCAATCCCCATGCCAACCCACAGGACGCAGGAGTTGAGCCCGATCGCCTGCCCACGCTGCCCGGGAAGGTCGGTGACGATGACGACCAGGGCCGGTTGGGTCATGTCGTACCCGAGCGACAGCGAGACGACGGCGGCTTGGAGGAATACCAACGACGGCTCACTGGCGAACACCGCGGCGCACGCGGCGGTCAGGGCCAGCCCGAGCGGGATGACGCGCGCCCGTCCGTAGCGATCGGCCAGCCGGCCGATGGCGGGGCTGAGCACCAGGCCCGGGATGCCGTAGCCGAGCAGCACCAGCCCGATCTGCTTCTCGTCGAGCTGAGCGTGGTCATGCAGGTAGACCCCCAGCCAGGTGTAGACCCCGGCGTGCAACACCGCGTTGACCAGCACGTAGCCGTAGGTCCGGCGACCACGGGAGGTGCTCAGCAGCTCCGCGAATCCGGCCGCGACCTGGCGGACCGACGACGGGCGCGGCGCCGCGGCGGTGTCGGGAACCAACCACAGCCCCAGCACCAGCAGCACCAGTCCGCCGACGGTCACCACACCGAACAACCCGTGCCAGCCGACCAGCGGTTCACCCAGCGCGCCGCCGGCCGCGCCGAAGGCCATGCCACCGGCCGCTCCACCGAAGACCCATCCCAGCACCCGGCCTCGGCGCCGGTACGGCACCAGATCACCGATCAATGCCACGCTGATCGGCACCACGCCGCCGGCGGCAACCCCGGTCACGAATCGAAGCGCGATGAATTCCCCGACGTTGGTTGCCAGCGGGGTGGCTGCGGTCAGGACCACGAAGGCGCACAGCGACACGAGGATGACGCGGCGGCGTCCCCACCGGTCCGACACCGTGCCCCACACCAGGACCGTCCACCCGTAGGGCACTAAGAACGCCGGCACCCCGAGGCCGACCATGCCCGCGGTGCTGCCGAAGTCGCGGGCCAGCGCCGGCAGGATCGGGGCAACCATGAAGATCTGCGCGAAAAGCAGGAACGCCGTCGAGGTCAGCAGCGCCAGCGTCAGCGCGAAAGAGTCTGCGTCAGTGATCGGGGCGACCCCGCGCCCCGATACGTCGGCGCGGCCAACATGGCCCGGCGTGCCGGGCAGCAGACCGTGACCATCGGCGCTCCGGGTCGACACGGCCACAACCCCGGGTTTCGGCGGTTAGTCCGCGCCCGCCTGATGGGGTGGGTCAGCCACCGATAACGACGATAAGAACGATAACGACGATCGGGAGAAGCCCCTGGTAGTTGCCGATACGAGGGCTACCGTGCTGACCGCGGCGTCGAGGTCCATGCAACCACTTCCTTACCGGATGACCGGACGGAGCCTCAGATTAACCCAGCCGCCGTCGGCCGGCCGTGGCTTTGAAAGCTTTGCTGCAGCAAATCCGAGCGCGGCCTTGGCGCGGCCTGTCAGGGTTTGGCCGTCTCGGCCGCGCGGGCAGGATCTGATTGCCCGCCTCCTCAGCGGGCCGCTACACGGCCCGCAGCGTCACCGGGCGGGCGACCATTACCGCGGTCGCCCCCACGCTGGTCGCAATGTCCCAGGAGTCGTCCGCGGTGCGCGGCATTACAGCCGCTGCGCCGTCACGAACTCGGAGAACGCATCCTTGTCGTCGGCCATCGGTACGCCCTCGACCCAGCGGCCCACCCGACGCATCTCGTCGCCGGCGTTTTGCGCGGCGGCGCGCCAACCGTGTTCGTTGAGCCAGTCGGCGACCTTGGCCCGGTCGGGGTCGTGGTAGATGAGCTCCTGCACATCGACGGTCTGCTCCAGGCCCAGCGTCTCGGCCACCTTCTTGAATCGCTCCCGCATCTGTTCGCGCCGTTCGTCGGCGTGGTTGCCCGCGGTTTCGGCGGCAATCCGGCTCCCCGGCGGGCTGAGCTCGCCGATCTGGGTGAACAGCCGGTCCTGGGCGTCGGCGGGCAGGTACATCAGCAGTCCCTCGGCCAGCCATGCGGTCCGGGCCGTCGGGTCGAAACCGGCGGCACGCAGCGCGGCAGGCCAGTCCTGGCGCAAGTCGATCGGCACCTCACGACGACAGGCTGACGGCGTCACTCCGTTTCCCGCCAGCGTCGCGGACTTATAGGCAAGAACCTGGGGCTGATCGATCTCGTAGACCGTCGTCCCGGCCGGCCAGTCCAGCCGGTAAGCGCGGGAATCCAGTCCCGAGGCCAGAATTACGACCTGACGGATCCCGTCGGCGACCGCGTCGGCGAAGTAGGTGTCGAAGAAGTTCGTCCGCACGGCCTGGTAGCTGCGCATGTGCTGGACGGTCGCCGCGGTCTCGGCGTCGAGAGCCGCCATCTTGGCCACCATCTGCTCGTCGAGCATCGCCTCCCACAGGACGCCGGCATTGGCGTTGGTGACCAGCAATTTGGCGTACGGGTCGCGGATCAGCGGGGCCGGCTGTTCGGTTTCGACGGCCCGCGCCGCGGCCACCATCACCGCGGTGGCGCCGACGCTGGTTCTGATGTCCCAGGTGTCGTCATGGGTACGCAGGGTGCTCATTCGCGTGCTCCCGTTCTTTAGCGGATCTCTCGTTGGATGGACCGGCGAAAAGTGGTGCGAGACCGTGGGATTCGTCCCAGCGGCGGCGCAACGAAGGTAGACCACGGAAACGCCGACCGGATCGGTGATACCGCAACCATGCTACCTAATAAGTTAGGCAACCTATACACTTTGTGGCCCAGGTCACTGCCGACGGTCGGCTACTGGCGGTCAGGCCTCCGACTTCCAGAGCGTGCCGGCCATCAACTGCCGCAGCGCCGCGATGATGTCCGCCATCTCCCGGTAGCTGCCCACGAAGCCGGCGTAGAAGCCCACCCCGCACAAGACGAGCAGCAGCGCCTCGGCCAACGGAGTGGCCTGGGTATCGGCGGTCAGTTCGCCACGCTCAACGGCATCGTGGACCGCCCAGATCAGGAATTTCCGGGAGCCGGCGACCGGGTCGTTGTCGGATCGCCCCAATTCCGGATGCCGCTGCGACTCGAGCACGGCGGTGGCCAAGAATGCTGCAGTGGAAGGATTTTTCTCGTCTGCCTCCATCGCCACGGTGATGAACGCGGCCAGCCGGCGGAGCAGCGTCGGCTCGCGCCGTGCCCGCTCGATACCGGCGGTGACGACCAGCTCGTTGGTTTGGCCCACCACTTCCCGGTACAGCACCCGCTTGCTGGCGAAGTAATGGTTGATGGCCGGCCGGGTCAGGTCGGCGCGGACGGCGATCGCCTGGAAGGTCGCGCCGTCATAACCACGTTCACTGAACACCTGCCGGGCGGCGCCGACGATACGCCGTCGCGTCTCGTCCGATTTTGCGGCAGGCGGACGTCCGGGGCCGCGACGTGCGGCGGTGGGCGGCATGCCTAGAGTGTGCCACCGCCCCGGTGCGGCATCAGCGCGTTCGGCGGGATGCTACGAAACTTGCCAGCCTGGTAGTCCTCGAGCGCCTCGATCACTTCGGCCCGGGTGTTCATCACGAAGGGCCCGTAGTGGAATACCGCCTCACGGATCGGTCGCCCGCCCAGCAGCAGCACGTCAAGAGCCGTTGTCCGGTGGGCATCCGGCGCCGGGCCGGCGGTCACGGTGATCCGGTCACCGGGGCCCATCACCGCCAACTGACCCCGGTGAATCGGGTGTCCGGCCGCACCGGCCGAGCCGCGCCCGGACAGCACATAGACCAGCGAGTTGAAATCCCGTCGCCACGGGATGTTCAGCCGGGCGCCGGCTGCGATCGTGGCGTGCGCCAGCGTGATCGGCGTGTGGGTGATCCCGGGTCCACGGTGGCCGTCGATCTCCCCGGCGATGATGCGGACCAGGGCTCCGCCGTCGCCCGAGGCGATCAGCGTGACGTCGCCGCCCTCGATGGCCTGGTAGCGAGGCTGGGCGAACTTGTCCTTCTTCGGCAGGTTCACCCACAACTGGACGCCGTGGAAGATTCCGCCGCGCTTCACGGTGTCGATGGGCGGGGTCTCGATATGCAAAATGCCCGATCCCGCCGTCATCCACTGTGTCGCGCCGTCGGTGATCAGGCCGCCGCCTCCGTAGGAATCCTGGTGTGCGAGCTTTCCGTCGATCATGTAGGTGACGGTTTCGAAGCCCCGGTGCGGGTGCCAGTCGGTGCCCCGGGGCTCGCCCGGCTGGTAGTCCACCTCACCGATCTGGTCCATATGCACGAACGGGTCCAGCGCGGCGGCGCCGATTCCGGCGAACGCCCGGACGACGGGAAACCCCTCGCCCTCGTAGGCTCGCGGGCCGGACGTGATGGAGCGGACCGGCCGCTCGGTCGCGTCGGCACCGGGGGCAGCCACCCGCGGCAGGGTCAAGGTCTCGGCGGTTACAGCGGGCATTCCTACCTCCTGATCGGGAACTACGAGGTATAACCGGACCAGAGTCCACTTATTCCCGGTTGTCATAGGATGACCTGATGCTTGCGAGGCTCGCGCGGTGAACGACCCGGCACCGGACGCCCCAGAACCCAGAGAGGCGCCGCCCGCCGCCGCCGGCGGGCGATTCGGCGCATCGATCAGGAGTGCCGGCTATCTACGCAAGTGGTTGTTGCTGGGCATCACGATCGGTGTCATCGCCGGCCTCGGCGCGGTGGTGTTCTACCTCGCGTTGAAGTACACCGGACAGTTCCTGCTCGGCTATCTCGCCGACTACCACATTCCGACTCCGCTGGGCGAGGGCGGCAGCCGTGGGTCCAGCGGTTTCGCCCGCCCATGGGCCATTCCGCTGGTGACGACGGGCGGGGCGCTGCTCTCGGCCTTCATCGTGGCCAGGTTCGCACCCGAAGCCACCGGTCACGGCACCGACGAGGCCATCGAGGCGGTCCACACCGATCCGCGGGCCATCCGCGGACGGGCGGTGCTGGTGAAGATGGTGGCCAGCGCGCTGACCATCGGATCGGGCGGGTCCGGCGGGCGCGAGGGGCCGACGGCGCAGATCTCGGCCGGTTTCTGCTCGTTGCTGACGCGGCGGCTGGGCCTGTCCGACAAGGATGGCCGGATTGCGGTGGCGCTGGGAATCGGCGCGGGTATCGGCGCGATCTTCGCCGCCCCGCTGGGCGGAGCGGTGCTGGCGGCATCGATCACCTACCGCGACGATTTCGACTATCGCAGCCTGCTGCCCGGCTTCATCACCTCCGGGACCGCGTACGCGGTGCTCGGCGCCTTCCTGGGATTCGACCCGCTGTTCGGCTACATCGACGCCGAGTACCGCTTCGAGCGGGCATGGCCGCTGTTGTGGTTCGTCGTGATCGGGCTGATTGCCGCGGCCGTCGGCTACCTGTATGCCCGCATCTTCCACGCGTCCGTGGCGCTCACCCGCCGGCTTCCCGGCGGGCCGGTGATCAAGCCGGCCGTCGGCGGGCTGCTGGTCGGGTTGCTGGGGCTACTGATCCCGCAAATCCTGAGCAGCGGCTACGGCTGGGCGCAGCTGGCCGCCGACCGCGGATCGCTGATGAGCATCCCGTTGTGGATCATCGTCGTGCTGCCGATCGCCAAGATCATCGCCACCTCGCTGTCGATCGGCACCGGCGGATCGGGCGGGCTGTTCGGGCCCGGCATCGTCATCGGCGCGTTCGTCGGCGCTGCCATCTGGCGACTCGGTGAACTCACCGGCATCCCCGGAGTCCCCGACGCGCCGGGAATCTTCGTGGTGGTCGGCATGATGGCATGTTTCGGCAGCGTCGCGCGGGCGCCGCTGGCAATCATGATCATGGTCGCCGAGATGACCGGCTCGTTCTCGGTGGTGCCCGGGGCAATCCTGGCCGTGGGGATCGCCGCGTTGCTGATGTCGCGCACCAACGTCACCATCTACGAGGCGCAGCGGTTGAATCGCGAAACCGCCGAGGCTGAACGAGCCGAACGCGCGCGCAAGGCGCCACCCCGTTAGGACTGCTGCCGCGCGGTGCTGGCGGCATCACGTTCAGTCGCCGAGCCGTCGTGGGTCAGTTTACGATTAGCCCCCCTGAAGTTCGCCTACGGTCACTTCCTGGCAGGGATACCCGACGGCGATGGCACTCACACGGGGTCTGCGGGCGTTACAGCGAGTGGATCTGCTGCACCGGCAGTCGCGGCCCGCGGCGCGGCTCGTAGGCCAGGCCGCTGGCTTCGAGCAGCCGAACCACCCGATGCCGGTGCGGCCGCATCGGCTCCAGCAGCTCGAGCATGCCGGCGTCGTCGACCGGACGGCCCAGCAGGGTCCAGCCGATCATTTTCGGGATGTGGTAGTCGCCCACCGACACCGCGTCGGGGTCACCGAAGGCCCGCTGCGCCGTCTCGGCTGCGGTCCACACGCCGACTCCGGGCAGCGACGTCAGCGCCTCGCGCGCCTGCGCGGCCGGCACCGCGGTCAACCGCTCCAGCGACGCCGCCCGCCGTGCGCAGCTCACGACCGTCCGGGCCCGCCCCGGGTCGACGTTGGCGCGGTGAAACTCCCAGGACGGGATGTGCCGCCAGGCCTGTGCCGATGGCGGCACCCGCATGCCGTCGGGCGCCGGTCCGGGGGCCGGTGTGCCGTACTTGGTCACCAGCACGCGCCAGGACCGGAAGGCGTCGGCGCCGGGGACCCGCTGCTCGATGACCGCCGGGATCAACGCCTCCAGCACCTGTCCGGTGCGGCCCAGGCGCAGCTGCGGCAGCCGCCGGTGCGCGGCCGCGACCGTCGGCTCACTCGGCACGAAATCCGAGGCGTCGTCGTCGGCGCCCAGCAGCGCCGGCAGCACCTCGAGGAACTGCTCGGCGCCAGGGCCCCACGCCACGCAGTGGGCCGCGTCGGGCGCTGCCCGGCTGATGCGCGCCGTAACCGGCCCGCTGGCCAGCAGGCTGGTGCGCCAGATAGTGCCGTCACCGGGGATGCGAAAGCAGGGATCGCCGCGGCCGCGACGCAATGGCGCCAGGGTGTGCCCGAAGCCCGCCGCCCCGGGGATTGTGACTGTACGTGCGTTGATCACCTGAGCCTGCCATGACTCCAGCGAGCGAACCGCGAGCGGGACCTCGATTGACCGCTATCGCCCTGCCGGGACAGGATGGCGATGTGATGACGCCGTTCGACGACCCACAGGCCGAACTGGCTTGGATGTTCATGCAGAGCATGTGCGAGGGCGGAGACCTCGACGAGGGCTTCGCATTGCTCAGCGACGACTTCACCTACTGGAGCATCGTCACGCGTTCGGCGATCGATAAGGCGACGCTGCGGCGCGCGGTCGAGCGCCGCAAAAAGAAGTTCGAGGTCAACATCGAGCTGATCCGCTGCGTCAACGAAGGCGAGACGGTTGTCGTCGAAGGCCAAGCAGAGGGTGTCACCGCCGGCGGCACCCGCTACGACAGCCCGTTCGTCTGCATCTTCGAATGCCACGACGGCCAGATCGTTTCGCTGCGCGAATACAGCGATACCCAGTCGTTGGCGAAAGTGTTTCCCTGAGCTATGCCGACTCGACGCTGATCTGGGCCTTGTTGGGATAGAAGGCGACGTGCCCGGCGATCGCCGCAACCGCGGGGTAGGGCTGCTCATAGGTCCAGATCGCGTCGGCGACGGTGTCGCCGGACGAGGTGGTCACGCTGTAATAGCTGGCCTCACCCTTGAACGGGCAGTAGCTTCTGGTGTCGCTGCGGGTGAGCCGGTCCTGGGCGACGTCGGCCAGCGGAATGTATTGCACCGCAGGCAAAGTGGCCTCCAGCAACTCGAGTGCCGCAGTCGTGTCCGCGACGAGTTCGCCGTGGATGCGGACCTGTACCCGGCCGGTGGCCGGTTCGATGGTGATCGGGTGCCCAGCGTTGGGTTCTAAGACTTTCCGGTGGCTCATGGGGGGGTGCAACGCCTGCCGGCGATCAACATTCCCGGCTGAACGCGTAGCGGTGGTACTGCGACATGTTGGCCAGTGCCGGAACCCGCGACATCAGCCGGCCCATCACCTGATAGACGCGCGGCAACCGCGCGAAGCTGTCCGATTCGAACCATCGGACCCAGGACAGTAGCCGGGTGCCGGGCACCGCCCGCAAGATGTCGTAGGGCCCCTCGATACCCCAGCGCAGCGTCGATCCGGATCGGCGCACCACGGTGTTCATCCATTGCGACTTGATGCCCAGCCGGTTGAACGCGTCGAACTGCAACTCACCGGACGGAAAATGGTCAACCACGCGTCGTAGTAACGCGACGCCGTCCGGTTCGCTCAGGTACATGGTCAGGCCCTCGCCGATCAGCAGCGCGGGCCGGTCGTTCGGAACGTCGGCCAGCCAACCCGGATCGGTGACCGATGCGGCGACGACGTGGTGCTGGGCCGCGGCGGGGTACAGCCGGGTGAACAGCGCGGCGACCTCGGGGTAGTCGACGTCGTACCACTCCACCGCCGAGCCCGGCTGCAGCCGGAAGTATCGACCGTCCAGCCCGCAACCGAGGTGCAGCACCACGGCGCTGGGATACGCGGCCAGGAATTGGCGGGCCCAGGTGTCCAAGTGCGCCGTCCGCGTCGTCACCGCCGCCGAGTTGCGTGCGGTGATGGAAGTTTGTGACCAGTCGTAGTCGATGCGCTCGACAACCTCCTTGGCATAGCGATCGCCCAGGATCGGATGCGGCAGGTCGGCGTCGAGCGCCTTGGCGTACAGGGTCGCGAGCATGGTCTGCGGCGGCCCGCCGAGGTCGACCGCGACTTTGTCCATGTGTCTGCCTATTCGGATGACGCGGTCTTGGCGTCCGGCTTGACTGTGCGCATCGCGGCCCAGAACCGGGCGGCCTGGCGAATCGATTCCTCGACCGGGCGCGGCTGCCAGCCCAACTCGCGGACCGCCTTGCTGTGATCGACTTCGGCTTCGGCGCGCATCATCCGCACCGACTGCAGGCTCAGTTCGGCATCTTTGCCGGTGAGCCGGGCCCGCAGGCTGCCCAGCGCGCCCAGCGCATAAAGCACCGGCACCGAGATCGAGCGCCGCGGCGGCGGCACACCGGCCTCGTCCGCGGCGATCCGCACCACCTCGGTCAACGCGATCATCTTTTCGGAGACCAGGTAGCGCTCGCCGTTGCGGCCGCGCTGCGCCGCCAGGATCATCGCTTCGGCGGCATCGTCGACACCCACGGCTTCCAGTTGGATCCCATTCATCAGGAAGGGCAACTTGCCGAAAACCGCGCCGGCGATGAAAGCGCCATGGGGTGTGCGGCCCCAGTCGCCGCTGCCGTAGGTCGTCGAAACGCACAATGCGACGGCGGGCAGGCCTGCCTCCGACACGTACCGCATCACCAGATTTTCGGCCTGGACCCGGGATTGGACGTAGGGGCTCACCCGACGGACATCGACGACGTCGTCTTCGGTGGCCACGTGCCCATGGTGGCGGCCCACCGTGGCATAGGTGCTGGTGAAGACGAATCGGTGTAGGCCCGCGGCTATCGGCTTTTCGACGGCCACGTCCAGGACGTTGCGCAGGCCTTCGACGTTGGTGCGAAATAGCGGCGACGGGTCGCGCAACCAGGCCCGGGTGTCGACCACGCAGTAGTAGACGTCGTCGCAACCGCCCATCGCCTCGCGCAGCACCGCGGTATCGAAGACATCGCCGTGAAATCGGGTGACCTCCAGGTCGTCGATCGACCGGGTATTGGCGGTGGGGCGCACCATCGCCCGCACCTGTTCGCCCGCCGCGACGAGCCGGCGGGTCACATGTGAACCCAGGAAGCCGTTGGCGCCGATGACCAGTTTGGGCCTGGTGCTCATTGAGGTCCCCCATACCGTTGCATCCACTGCGCCGCGTTCTCGTCGAGGGTGCCCAGCGCCTGCGCCTTGCGGCACCACGTCAGTCCCGCTTTCAAGAAGCGCAGCGGGTTGTAGATGTCTTCCTGGCGACACCACTGGCCGTCGCCGGCGTAGCTGATGATCGAGATGTTGGTCGCGCTGATCACGCTGCCGTCACCGGGGTCGCGCATCGGGTTGTCCAGCTCCATGATGATGCGGCCGGTGGACTCGTCGATCACCGACCACAACGACGGAAACGCCACCATGTGACTGCCGGGGAAGGTCGACATCGTGTGCTGAATCCAGGCGCGCACCTGCTCGCGGCCGTGCATTGTGCCCGCGGCATGCTCGATGTATTCGACGTCCGGGGTGTACTGGGCGACCCAGTCGTCCCAGTCGCGGGTCTGCGCCGCGCGGGCGACGGTCCGCTCGAATTCGCCGAATGCCGCAGACAATTCGTCGCGGCTGAACACCGGGCCGGTCACGTTAGCTCCTCAGGACGGCCCGGCAGCTGCCGTCCGTCTGTTCATCGATGACGCGAGATGAGGCGAATCGTACGACGTCCGATGTCGGCGAACTCGACGCGCACCGCGGATGCGCCAGTCAGCTGCGGCTGACCCTCCGCAGCCGCCAGCTCAGCGCAGCCGTCCACAGCGCGCCAAATGCGCGATTACTACAACACGACATCCGGTTCATCATCGTGGTGACCATCGCCGTGGTGCTGATGATCTTGATCATGCTGTTACGGGCGGTGGTCGCGCCCCTGTACCTGGCTGCCTCCGTGGTTGTTTCGTATCTGTCGGCGCTGGGCGTCGGGGTGATCGCATTCCAGCTCATCGGTGGCCAGCCCCTGGGGTGGAGCGTTCCGGGAAGGGCGTTCATCGTGCTGGTCGCCGTCGGCGCGGATTACAACATGCTGTTGGTTTCACGGATCCGCGACGAGTCCCCGAACGGTATTCGCTTCGGGGTCATCCGCACCGTTGGCACGACGGGAGGCGTGATCACCTCCGCGGGGATCATCTTCGCCGCGTCGATGTTCGGCATGCTGTTCGCCAGCATCAGCACCATGGTCCAAGCGGGCTTCATCATCGGCGTCGGCTTGCTGCTGGACACCTTCCTGGTCCGCACGATCACCGTGCCCTCGCTTGCGGTGCTGGTGGGTAACGCCAACTGGTGGCCCTCCCGACGGTTCGCAACGAGGCGACCGGCACGGCCGCCGCAGCCCACCCTTGTCCCGGCCGAGCCGTCGCGTCCGAGCAGTGAACCCGATGTCCAACCGTCCGAACAGGCCGCCGTGGCCGAACTGGAGCCGGTGCACGCCGGGGCATCCGGTAGCGGCGACCAGCGCGCCGACGGTATCGACCCCGACTGCGTGGTCTGGCTCTGGGCGATGTCAGCCAGCCGCAACTAACCTCGGATCGTGGGTCCTTGACGACTGCACTGAAGGAGAGACAGCAATGACGACCAACAAGGCAATCCTGGCCGGCGGATGTTTCTGGGGCATGCAGGACCTGATCCGCCGCCAACCCGGTGTCATCTCGACCCGCGTCGGCTACAGCGGCGGCGACACCCCCAATGCCACCTATCGCAATCACGGCAGCCACGCCGAGGCCGTCGAAATCACCTACCACCCGACGGTCACGGACTACCGCACCCTGCTCGAGTTCTTCTTCCAAATCCATGATCCGACCACGACGAACCGGCAGGGTAACGACGTCGGCACCAGCTACCGCTCGGCTATTTTCTATCTGGACGACGAGCAGCGGCGAATCGCGTTGGAAACCATCGCCGACGTCGAGGCCTCGGGCCTATGGCCGGGCAAAGTGGTGACCGAAGTCAGCCCGGCCGGAGAATTCTGGGAAGCCGAGCCCGAACACCAGGATTACCTGCAGCGCTACCCCAACGGGTACACCTGCCACTACATCCGCCCGGGCTGGAAACTGCCGCGACGGGCCCCGGCAAACCAACAGTCGAGCCGCTAACGGCGGCGTACCACGATTCGTCCGCCGTCCTTGGGAATGTAGGCAACGCCGCGGCAGTGCCACTTCTCGTCGGGCGCAGTCGTCGTCTCGATGACGAAGTGGCGCAACACCGTTCGCAGCACCACATCCATCTCCATGTTGGCGAACGCCGCGCCCACACAACGGCGGGTGCCGCCGCCGAACGGAATCCAGGCGAACGCCGACGGCTTGCTTTCGATGTAGCGCTGCGGGTCGAAGCGCTGCGGTTGCCGGAATACGTCGGGGTTGTCGTGAATCTGGCCGATGTTGACGATGATCGAATCCCCGCGCGGGATCGCCCACTCGCCCAGGCGATAAACGTCGGAATAAACGTGCCGGGCCGCGAAATCGATGACGGTCCTGGCCCGCTGGACTTCCAGGATGGTCGCCTGGCGCAGTTCATCACCGCCCGCATCGGCCTCCGCCACCAGGGCGGCCAGGATCTGCGGGTGCCGGGTCAGCCGCTCGAACGCCCAGGCCAGCGTGGCCGCGGTGGTCTCGTGCCCGGCGGCCAGCAGGGTGAGCAGCTCGTCGCCAATGTCCTTGCGGGACATGACCGAACCGTCGTCGTAGGTGCTGCGCAACATCAACGCGAGCACGTCGGTCCGATCGGCGAAGTTCGGGTCGGACCGCTCGCGGTCGATCAGCTTGTCGAGGACGGCGTCGTACTGCCGCCGATACTCGGCCAGCCGGCCCCACGGGCTGTACCGGCCATGGTTGCGTTTCGGTTTCGGCATCGCCGCCAGCCGCGAGCCCAGCGTGACCCAGGGCGGAATCAGCCGGCGCAGCTCGTCGAGTTCGGCCCCGTCGGCCCCGAACACCGCACGCAGGATGGCGTTGAGGGTGATGTGCATCATCGACGGCAGGGTCGCGAAAGGCTCGCCCTGCGGCCATCGAGCCGTCTCGCGCAGCGTCTCTTCTTCGATGATGGCCTCGTATTTCTTGATGCTCTTGCCGTGAAACGGCGGCGCCAATAGACGTCGCCGCCGGCGGTGGTCGTCGCCGTCGAGCGCGAACACCGAACCGGAGCCGAACAGTCGGCTCAGATTGGGCTGGATGTTGCCCAATTCGTCGGGGCTGGTGGTGAACACCTGCCTTGCCAGCTGCGGATCACCGACCACCACGACCCGCCCGTAGATGGGGATGTTCAGGGTGAAGACATTGCCGTAGCGGCGCGCCAGCCGTCGCATCATGCCGCGGCGCGTGACCGCAAAGACCAGGCCTTGGACCAGGCTCGGAATCCGCGGCGCCGGTGGCAACGTGACTTCGGGTTGTGCTGGCGCATCGGTGATTGCGTGGCTCATCGACATGGGCTCCCAACATCTGCCCCGGATGCTCGGTCGTGAACACGGGGATGGTACCGCGGTGTACCGCAGGCTTATCCTAGGCACGGTACTCTTTGGTACCAAGGCTGACAAGGTCCGCACCGATCCGGCAAGGAGGCGCGTTGGTGACAGCAGTTGCCGGCAATGCCGCGCCGGCCGACATCGATCCCTTTCGGCTTCGCCTGTTCGACGGTCTGGCCGCAGCTATCGGTGAACGCGGCTACCGCGCGACCACCGTCGCCGACGTCGTGCGCCACGCGCGCACCTCGAAACGCACCTTCTACGACCAGTTCGCCAGCAAGGAGCAGTGCTTCCTGGAGCTGCTGCGGGCCGACGTCGAGAAGCTCGGCGAGAAGATCTCGGCCGCGGTCGATCCCGACGCCGACTGGCATCAGCAGATTCGCCAGGCGGTCGAGGCCTACGTCGGGCACATCGAGTCCCGGCCGGCCGTCACCTTGAGCTGGATTCGCGAACTCCCCTCGCTGGGCGCCGTCGCGCGGCCCGTCCAGCGCCGCGGATTGCAGCTGCTGTCCACCCTGCTGATCGACCTCAGTGCCAGCCCGGGGTTCCGGCGGGCCGGCCTACCCCCGCTGACCGTGCCGTTGTCGGTCATCCTGCTGGGCGGACTGCGCGAGCTGACCGCGCTTGCCGTCGAGGACGGACGGCCGGTCCGCGACGTCGTCGAACCGGCGATCGATGCATCGATAGCCCTCCTGGGCCCTCGTTCCTGAGCGGGCCGACTACGCTCGTCGCACACCCGGTGATTTTGGAAAGGACTGCGATGCGGCTATCGACCAGGAACCAGCTCGAGGGCACCATCACCGAGGTCGACCTCGGCAGCGTGATGGCGATCGTCAAGGTCAAACTCGACGGCGGCGACCAGATCGTCACCTCGTCGGTCACCAAGGACGCGGCAGTGGAACTCGGCCTCGCGGTCGGCCAGCCCGCAACGGTGTTCATCAAGTCGACCGAGGTCACGATCGGCGTCGAGTGACCGTGGCCACCATGCGTGCGGAACGCTTCTACGCCGACACCAAAAGGGTTGTGCTGGAAGACGTTCCGATACCCGAGCCCGGTCCGGGCGAGGTCCTGGTCAAGGTTGCCTTCTGCGGGATCTGCCATTCGGACCTGAGCCTGATCAACGGAACGTTCCCGGCCCAGACACCGGTGGTGACCCAGGGCCACGAGGCCTCGGGCACCATCGCGAAACTGGGCCCCGACGTGACCGGCTGGGCGGTGGGGGACCGGGTGGTGGTCGCCGCCGGCCGGCCCTGCCAAAGCTGCCCCAATTGCCGCCGCGGCGATGTGGTCAACTGCCTGAGCATCCAGTTGATGGCTTTCGCCTACGACGGCGCGTGGGCCGAATACACCGTGGCGCAGGCCGCCGGCCTGACCCGGGTGCCGGACAACGTTTCGCTGGAGCAGGCCGCGATCCTGGCCGACGCGGTGTCGACGCCGTTCGGCGCCGTCGTGCGAACCGGAAAGGTGGCGATCGGCGAATCGGTCGGGGTCTGGGGTGTCGGCGGGGTGGGCACCCACATCGTCCAGCTCGCGCGGTTGGTCGGCGCCGCACCGGTGATCGCCCTCGACATCAACCCGGCCGTTCTGGAACGTGCGCTCGAACTCGGGGCCGACTACGCGTTCGACACCCGCGACGACGGGTTGACCGACAAGCTCGCCGAGGTCACCGGCGGGCGATTACTGGACGTGGCGTTCGATGCCGTCGGCCTGAAGGTGACGTTCGAACAGGCCCTGGGCTCGCTGACAGCCGGCGGGCGGCTTGTCGGGGTGGGAATGAGCGCGGAGTCGCCGACCATCGGACCGACCGTGCTGTTCGGGGTGACCCGCAAGCAGGTGCTCGGTCACCTCGGTTACCAGAACGTCGACATCGAGACCCTGGCGAAGCTGGTTTCGCTTGGGCGCCTTGATATTTCGCGGTCGATCAGCGAGGTCGTCACGCTCGAAGACCTCCCGGCGGGCATCGAGAAGCTGGAGCGGCAGCAGGGCAACCCGATCCGCATCCTGGTCAAGCCGTAAGGAAGGCGCGTAACCGGTCCAGCACCAGGTCGGGCCGCTGCCCGACGATCCAATGGCCGACACCGTCGACCAGCTCGACCTCGAAATCGCTTGCGCGATCCTCGTATCCGCGCAGCAGGTGGGGCGTGATCACCGGGTCGCCAGTGCCGTGCAACCAGCGCACCGGCACGTCGACCCGCGTGTCGTCGTATTCACCGCGCAGCCAGCGCAGCATTTCCGTCGTCTGGAAGCTGCGGTACCACCGCGAGCCGGCTTCGGCGTGCCCGGGCTGGCGCATGCAGTCGACGTACATCCGGACGTCCTCGTCGGGCACGCTGTATCCGCCACCGACCCACGACGTCAGCATCCGGAAGTAGCGGGCCTTGGGGTCGGCGATCAGCCGGGGCCCGATGACCGGCAGCGACATCGGGATCTGGTACCAGAACCGCCACATGTGCCGCAGCATCCCGAGATCGCGGCGCACCCACGGAGCCGAGGTGTTCAGCCCGAAGAAGCCGGTCACCTTGCCGGGGTGGCGCAGCATCATGATGAAGGCGACCGGGCCGCCCCAGTCATGGGCCACGAGTTTGACCTTCTCGACACCCAGCCGGTCCAGCACCGCGGCCAGATCGTCGGCCATCTCGCTCTTGAGGTACCGGGAGCGCGGCGCCGAGCTCCAGCCCGCGCCGCGCAGGTCCGGGCACAGCACCCGGTAGCCGTCGGCGGCCAGCGGGCCGATCAGCTCGTGCCACTCCCACCAGTTCTCCGGAAAGCCGTGCACCAGCATGACCGCCGGCCCGTCGGCCGGCCCGGCGTCGGCGACGTGGATGGTGACATCGTCGCCTACATCGACAAACCTGTGTTCGACGCCGTCCAGGGCGGGCATTGTGGTCATGTGTTGAGAAGGTAGCGCTTGCCTCACCCAGCCGGCCACCGAGCCTGTAATTTCGCAGGCCGCTACTCGCACTTCTTCTGCCTATTTACAGGCTCGGCGTCAAGCTCGGTGTCCAGCCGCAGCGCTAGGCCAGAAACCGCTCGACATAGGGCGCGAAGCGGGCGCGCAGGTTCTCCTCTGTCAGCCCGAACATCTCGCAGGACGTTTCGACGTTGCCCAGTCGGCCGCGCCGGTGGCCGGCCAGGTAGCCGGTGATCGCCGTCCGTGCCGGTTCGTCGAACGGCTCGCCGGCCAGGGCGTACACCTGCCCGGCGACACCGAGTTCGTCGGCCATGAAGTCGTCGAATCGAATGTCGATCGAGCGCTGCGGACCGATGGTGTCGCGATCGCACACCAGCGCGGTGAGCATCCGGTCGAGCCGGTCCACCCAATATGCCGCAATCTCTGCCACCGGCACCGGCGAGCGGTGCATCCGGGCGGAATAGGTGATCATCGCCATCATCGACAGCGCTACCGGCACCGGGTCGCGGTGGGTGAACACCACGATGCTGCCGGGAAAAACCCGATCCAGCACCGGCACCTGCTCGAGGTGCTGGGGCGACTTGAGCAGCCACCGCCGCCCGCCGCGCAGGAACTGCATCGCCTTGAGCTGCCTGGCCAGGTATAGGTAGTGGGGCGTTTGGTCGTGGGCCTGGTAGTAGTCGCGCCAGCGGGGCACCTGGGCCAGCGTTTCGAACAGCATCGTCGAGAAGTCATTGGCCAGCAGCTGAATCTCTTCGTGCACATGGTCGGTGGTCATCTCGTGCATCAGCGGGAAGTAGGGCATCACGGTGTTGATCACCGCCACCGCGACGTCCATGCGTGCCCGCCGCGGATCCGGCTCGATTCCGGCCTCGGCGGGCAGTGGGAACGGCTCGACGCTTTCCCAGTACGGCATGGTGCGAAAGGTGGGCGCCGCCGCCAGCATGTTGTGCAGATGCGTGGTGCCGGTACGGGGCAAACCGGCGATGAACACCGGTGGTTGCAGTTCGATGTCGTCGATCTCGGGATGCCTGGTGAGCAGATCGGTCATCAGCAGCCGGTTCTTGAGCAACTGCAGCAGTTGCCCGTAGAAGTTCACCACCCCGGCCGCGTGCAGCCCGTCGATATCGCGCAGCGCGGCCAGAAAGACGCCGAGTCGTTCCCGGTAGTCGTCGTCGCCGAAATCGTGCAGGCCGGTGTCGGCGCTGGCGCGCGCGTGCAGCGCGTCGACATCCAACGGGCATTGCGGAGCCAGCGTGGCCATCATGTCGCGGATCTGCTGGGCCTCGGCGCTGAACCGGGGCTGGGCCAGGTCGTCGAGCCGAACGACATCACTCACGGCGACTTATGTTACTCTGAGTTTCGTAATGGTAGTAGTCGATTTCGGCCGACCCCGTGATCCGCGGATCGACGCGGCGGTGCTTCGCGCGACGGTTGATTTGCTCGCCGAAACGGGCTATGCCGGGCTGCTGGTATCCGCCATCGCCGAACGAGCCGGCACCAGCAAGCCCGCGATCTATCGGCGCTGGCCCAGCAAGGCCCACCTGGTGCACGAGGCGGTGTTTCCGATCGGCGCCCAGACCGCCATTCCGGACACCGGATCGCTGGCGACGGATCTGCGCGAGATGGTACGACGCACGATGGCGGTCTTGGCGAGGCCGGCCGCCCGCGCGGCGCTGCCCGGCCTGGTCGGCGAGATGGCGGCCGACCCGACCCTGCATGCCGCACTGTTGGAGCGGTTTGCCGGCATCATCTCCGGCGGTCTTGCCGGCCGGCTCGAGAACGCCGTGGCCGCAGGCGAAGTCCGGGCCGACGTAACCGCTGATGAACTGGTCGAGGCCATTGCCGGCATCACACTGCTACGCCTGCTGACCCGCGGAGCCGAACTCGACGATGCCTGGGTCGACCGCACCACTACATTGCTCCTGAAGGGAATCCTGAAAGGAATGCCTGAATGACGCACGAGTCGACTACGGCATGGCGGCAACTGCTGGACACCTTGGGCACCCTCGACAGCGGTTTCCTCGAGGGCGACCGTGCGGTTACCGACGACCGGCACCTCGCCGACGGGTACCGCATGCTCGCCGCCACCCTGGGTGTGGCCTTCGACGCCTATCTATTCCCCGAGCCGGGCCGGCCGCAGTTCGTCGCGGTCAACACGCCGTTTCGTCGCGACCGCCGCTGGGGCGGCGACAACACCGACGCCTATTACTTCATGTGCCCGGTCGATCCGACACGGCGCTACCGGATCGGCGGCAACAAGGGTGACAGCGCGTATTTCTCGGTGACCGCCTACAACGAGCCCTCCCCGGGCGCGTGGTCGGACCGGGTCGTCGCGATTGTCCGCGACAGTGATCTCGATATCGATGCCGACGGCAACTTCTCCTTCGAGCTGGGTCCGACGCCCGATGCCGCCGTGCTGATGACCCGTGACTATCAGGCCGACCCGCTGACCGGCCGCCCGGTCACCTGGACTATCGAGGCGCTCGACGCGCCGGACCCGATACGCCACGGCGACGCCGAGACCGCCGCAGGGCTGCGCGCGGCGGCCAGCTGGATGCGCACCATGTTCGCCATCGTGCCGCTGGCCGTCGGCGACCGGGCCCGTGACGCGCATCGACTCGGACACGAAACCGCCCACGTCGCAAACCAATTCGCTGCCCCCTATCAGGTGCCCGACGCCAACTTCGGCTGGTCTGCGCGCGATGCCTGCTACTCCTACGGCAGTTTCGTGCTCGACGACGACGAAGCGCTGGTCATCACCCACCGGCCGCCGCCGTGCCGGTTCTGGAACCTGGTGGTGTGGAACCAGTTCATGGCCACCTACGGCCCCGCCGAGGGCCCCGATGCCCGCTGCTCCATCAACGGTCACAGCGCCGTGGCCAATAGCGACGGCTCGGTGACGATCGTCTTGTCCCGCGGGACGACGGCCCATCCGAATTCGCTGACCACGCTGGGCTATCCGCGGGGCAACCTCGCCTTCCGGTGGTTTCTGGCCGACGAGCTGCCGACCCGGCCCGAGGTGAAACTGGTGCCGGTCGCCGACACGCCGACCGGCGTGCACTAAAAAGGCGCTGGGGGTGATGCGTTGCGGCAACGCACCGGCGCCGACTTGCCCGTTGTAAGTAGCAAAGGCCGACCAGTTACGTCAGGCGGCTGGGATTGCACGTAACGGTGCCAGCGATATTAGCGCGGCGCAGCGTCGGGTGATGTATGCCGTCGAGGACGCCCAAAATGCGAGTTTCAACGTCGGAGAGGACTTATCGGTCACGGATACTCGTACTAGCAGCACACCCGCAGAGAAGGCCGCCCGCCAAGCGCAAGCAGAAGCATTTGCTGGTGATATCCGCTCGCGCGCCGAACAACTTGAGGGCGCAGATCTTAGGGTTGCCGGTGCGCTGACCACCGCCACGGCAGGCTTGGGCAACGTCAGCTTCGCACCGGCTCATAGCGGTAACGGAATCCAGTTGGTCGACTTCAATCAAAATAGTGACCCCGAATCTCCGCCCCCCTTTGCCCCGTGGGACACCCCTGATGGGCCACCGCGGCCGGGCACTGGCCTGAGCCCTAAGCTGCAGCAGATGATCCTCGGTGGTGATCCAGCTAATTTGACCGGCCAGGGTCTTGTGGACAATGTGCAACGGTTCGTGCAGTCGCTTCCCGAAAACGACCCCAGGACCGCGTGGTTGCGCGGCCAGGTTGCGGATCTGCAGGCGCATGTGAAAGACATCGACTACGCCCGCACCCATTGCAGCACCAGCGACTGGATCGACCGGACTAGCCAGTTTGCCAGCGGTTTGGTAGTCACCGGCATCGGCGGGCTGACCGCAGAGACCGGGGCGGGCGTCGCCGTCGCTGTGGCGGGCGGTGTCGGCACGGCCGTAGCGGGCGAGAATCTGCTCAAATGCCTGACCGGGACCAAGTGATGGACGCACTGGTTGGGGCGATCCTGTCTGGCGCGTTTGGGTTGGCGTTGTGGGCCGCCTGGCACCCCCAGTATCGTGTGGCGTCCTACCTCGTGGCCGCTGCTACCGCGGTAGCGCTCGTCGCGGTACTGGTGGTCATCGGTAACACCGACATGGTCATCGTTTCGGCGTGCATGTTGGCGCTGTTCGGCTCGATGGTGATCTTCAATCATCGGCGAGCCCAACGGACACGGTCACGCACGAAGCAGCACTAGAACTAAAGCTCCCGGACCAGCTCGATGGCCCGGCCGAGCGTCGAAAGCTTGGCATCGAGCGTGTCGCCCGCGGGATAGAGCCGCACCGTGTTCACACCGGTGTCGCGCCACACCGCAAGGCGGGACCGGACCATGTCCTCGGTCCCGATCAGCGTGGTGGCCAGCACCATCTCGTCGGTGATCGACGCGACCGCGCCGTCGCGGTCGCCGCGCTGCCAGTGCTCGCGCACCGCGGCGGCGACGTCAGCCCAGCCTTGCCGGCTGTAGGCCCGGTTGTAGTAGTTGGTGCTGGCCGACCCCATGCCGCCCAGGCTGAACGCCAGCTCCTTCTTGCGACCGGCAACCATGCCGCGCAGCTGGTCGTCGTCGGTGGCGAACGCGACCTCGGCGCCCTGACAGATGTCGATGTCGGCCCGGGAGCGACCGGCGGCTGCCAGGCCGCTATCCAGATCCGCGAAGTAGCCGCCGGCGGCGCCTTCCGGCACAAAACTGGTGCCCAGCCAGCCGTCGGCGATCTGTCCCGTCAACCGCAACATCGCCGGCGACAACGCGGCCAAATAGATCGGGATGGCGTGCTCCGGGCGCGTCGACAATCGCATCGGCACCGCCTCGCCACCGAGGCGCGGAATCTGAAACTCGTTGCCGGAGTAGGAGATTTTGCCGCCCGCCAGGGCTTGCCGCACGATGTCGACGGTTTCGCGCATCCGCGCCAGCGGCCGGGCGAACGACACCCCGTGCAGACCCTCGATCACCTGCGGACCCGAGGCGCCCAGGCCGAGCAGGAACCGCCCGCACGACAGGTTGGACAGCGTGATCGCGGTCTGGGCCACCGCAACGGGCGATCGAATGCCGAGTTGCAGTACACCCGAGCCCAGCAGCATCCGGTCGGTGCGCGCGGCGAGGTATCCCAACGCCGACGGCCCATCCGCACCCCATGCCTCGGCGACCCAGCAGACATCCAGCCCCAGCTTTTCCGCCTCGACGACGAACTCCACGGCGCCTCGGCCGGCGCTGGACAGTTCGACCGTCGTGGCGGTGCGCATCAACGGACCCCGTGTTCGGCCAACCTCTTGATCGCGGCCAGCGTCTTGTCGATCGCGGTCTCGAACTCCCGCAACCGCACGAAGACGATCTTCTGTTCCTTGTCGGGCATCGCGTCGATGGCACGCGATAACCCCGAGCGGCCCGGTCCCATCTGCGTCCAGTAGGTCAGCAGGGTGCCTCCGTCCCGGGGTGTCAGGCGGAACCGCCAGGTGGCCGAGGGGTTGTCGGGTTCGCCTACGGCCCACGCGAATTCATGCGGCTCATCACAGCAGACAATTTGTGACGTGGTGCTCCATTCACCGAATGCGTCGTGCTGGTTGTGGCCGACGAACCGGGCGCCGATCCGGGGCCCGGTGGCCCCGTCGACCCATTGCACTGCTTGCAACTCGTTGCTGAGGGTCGGCATCAGCTCGACGTCACAGACCAGGCTCCAGACGCGCTCGGGATCGGCGTCGATCCACGTCGAGGCTTCCACGGTTGGCTTGTCTGCATAGCGCGCGCCGGTCCACTCCACGGGCCCATTGTCCTCCAGTTGGGCTGTTGTGGCCCCGCGCTTACAACCTTGTTTCGCATCGAAACTGCGCCCAGCGCTACCTGCTCGCGGGCAAGCACGCGCTGTGCGCAGGCTCGACGGCGTCACCGCAGGCTCGGCGGCGTCATGCCACTGACAGCGCGACCGCTTCCTGCGCGGTGGCCTTGCGCCGCGCCGGCCAGGACCCCGGGAAGCTCAGCTTCACGATCTTGCGCACCACGGTGGCGAACTGCTTGGGCAGCGGGCCGCTGTTGTAGGGGATGCCGTAGCGCTCACAGATCTCCCGCACCTCCGGGGCGATCTCGGCGTACCGCCGGGCCGGCATGTCGGGGAACAGATGGTGCTCGATCTGGTGCGACAAGTTGCCGGACAACAGATGAAACAGCCTGCCGCCGGTGAGATTTGCCGAACCGAGGACCTGGCGGAAGTACCACTGACCACGGGACTCGTTCTTGGTTTCCTCGGCGGTGAACTCCTGAGTGCCGTCGGGGAAGTGGCCGCAGAAGATGATCATGTACGACCACACGTTGCGCATCAGGTTGGCCGTGAGGTTGCCCGTGAAGACGAACGGCGCGAACGGCCCGGCCAGCAGCGGGAAGGCGACGTAGTCCTTGAGGGTCTGCCGGCGTGTCTTCTTCCAGATCGCCCGCAAGACGTCACGCTTGTCGGCCAGCCGGATCTCACCGGCCCGGATGCGCTCGGATTCCAGCTCGTGCAGTGCGACGCCGTACTGGAACAGCACCATCAACAGGAATGCGTAGACCGGGTTGCCGAGGAAGTAGGGCTCCCAGGGCTGGTCTTCGCTCATCCGCAGGATGCCGTAGCCGATGTCGCGGTCCATTCCCACGATGTTGGTGTGGGTGTGGTGCAGGTAGTTGTGCGAATGCCGCCATTGATCGGCCGGGCAGGCCGTGTCCCACTCGAAGGAACGCCCCGAGATGGCCGGGTCACGCATCCAGTCGTACTGGCCGTGCATGACGTTGTGGCCGATCTCCATGTTGTCGAGGATCTTTGACACCCCGAGCATCGCGGTTCCCAGCAGCCACGCCGGAGGCAGGTACAAAAGTACTCGTCCGCCGACTTCCAGGGCGCGCTGCGCCTTGATGACCCGGCGGATGTAGTCGGCGTCTTCTTCGCCGAGATCCGCGATGACGCGTTCCTTGATGGCGTCGAGTTCGCGGCCGAATGCGTCGGCCTGTTCGGGGGTGAGGGTGATCGTGTTGGGTGTCATTGAGAACTCCTTGAGATGTTGTTGGTTACAGCGCGAGGCCGACGTCGCCGACGGGAACCGAGACACAGATCTGCACGTCCTCGTCGGGACCCGTGGAAACAGCCCCGGTGACCAGGTTGCGCACCGTGCCCGAGGTCTTGCGCCGGGTGCAGGTGTGGCAGATGCCCATCCGGCAGCCGTTCTCGGGCGTCAGGCCGGCCGACTCCGCCTGCTCGAGCAGCGAGCGGCCGTCGTCGACGACGTCGATACCGCTGTCGGCGAACGACACTCGGCCGCCCGAGGGGTTCGCCGGCGCCTCGAACACCGCAGGCACGAAGCTCTCGGTGACGACGTTGTCACAGTGCTCGCGCACCGCTTCGACCAACGGCGTTGGGCCGCAGACGAACACCGCATCCGGCGACGGCATGGCCATGGCCAGGTGGTCCGCGCCGAAGCGGCCCACCAGATCACCGGCGCCGGAGCGAGTGTAGCCGTGCAGCACCCGCACGCCCGGCAGATCTTTGTGGGCGGCCAACTCCTCGCGATAGCACGCCTCCGCAGGCGTGCGCGCGTAGTGCACAAAGGCGATCTCGCCCGGATGGCCTTCGGCGACCAGCGTGCGCAGCATCGCCAAGACGGGGGTGATGCCACTGCCGCCGGAGACGAGCAGCACGCGGCGCGGCCGCTTCGCCGGTAACACGAAGTCGCCGCCGACCCCGGCCAGGCCGACCACCATGCCGCGGCGGGCACGCTCGTACAGGTAGGTCGAGACCAGCCCGCCGTCGTGGTGGCCGATCGTCAACTCGAGGGTCGGGCTGCCTTCGGCATTGGCCGGTGAATAGCAGCGGGTGTGCCGGCGACCGTCGATGTCGACGCTGAGGTTGACGTACTGACCGGCCTTGACGGTGTTAGTGGAGGTGAAGGTGTCGTTGGGAGCGAGGGTGAGGGTGATGCTGCGCGGCGTGTCGCGCCGCACCTCGATGACCTTGGCGCGGGCCTCACCCAGGGTCCACGTCGGCGCCACCAACTCGGTGTAGCGGTCGACACCGTGGGGACCGGTGAGCAGGTCGACCAGGTCGGAACCCAGGACTCGCTTCGCCACGGCTTGGCTAAAAGGTTGAGTGAACATATGTACACGATGCGCTGGGATTTGGCTGTTCGTCAAGTGTTTCCCCAGGTCTGTGGTAGGGTTCACACAGTGAACGACCGTACTCCTAGCTCACGCTCACACCGGTCCGGCCAAGGCCGGGCCCGCGCCACCGTGTCGCGGGAGGAGCGCAAAGAAGCCACCCGTCGCGCCATCGTCGCCGCCGCGCTGAAGCTGCTGCAGGACCGCAGCTTCAGCGGCCTGAGCCTGCGCGAGGTGACCAGGGAGGCCGGGATCGTGCCGGCGGCGTTCTACCGGCACTTCGAGTCGATGGAGGCCCTGGGGCTGGTCCTGATCGACGAGTCGTTTCGCACCCTGCGCGACACGTTGCGCGGGGCGCGCGCCGGCAAGCTGGACCCGAACCGGGTGATCGAGTCGTCCGTGGAGATCTTGGTGGGCAGCGTCGCCGACAAACGCGAACACTGGCGTTTCATCGTCAGGGAGCGCTCCACCGGAATATCGGTGCTGCGCTACGCCATCCGCACCGAGATCCGGCTGATCACCTCCGAGCTGGCCACCGACCTGGCCCGCTTCCCGGGGCTCAACGAATGGAGCACCGAGGACCTCAACGTCCTGGCGACACTGTTCGTCAACGCGATGATCGTGATCGCCGAAGCGATCGAGGACGCCCAGAGCGCCGAAGCGCTGCAGGAGATTCATCGAATCGCCGTCAAGCAGCTGCGGATGATCGCGATCGGTGTCGCCGGCTGGCAGAGCAAGCCCTGATCAGGCGGGCACCGAGTCGGTCTGGCGCTCCCAAACGCGGTGTTTGGCAAGGACTTTGGTGAATGCTTCGACGAAGTCGTCGGACAGGTCGTCGGCCGCCGCCTTGGTCGTGACCACCCCGTTGGCGACGAAGGCGTCGGTGCTCTCGGCGGTTTTCTCGGTTATCCCGGCCTTGGGCAGCAACTTGACGCCCGCACCGAAGGCCCCCACCGCCTTGAGGTGCTTGTAGGTCTCCGTCACGAAATGCACCGTGTAGCCGTCCGCGGACAGGGTCTTGATGGCGTCGGGTCCGCACGGCACCACGACCGCGTCGTAGAGGACCGACGACATCGTGGTGATCGCCCGGTCAACTGGGAGTTCGCCGCCGGATCCGCCGGCCAGCGTGCCACCGGCATTGGGCGCCAGCACTTCTGCGACAGCGCCGCGTTTCCGGATCGCGTCGATGAAGCGTTGGGTTCCCACCACGTCGACGCCGTCGGCGGCCAGCACGGCGATTTTGCGGGTCTCGATGCTGTCGGTGACGGTGTTCAGTTGCGAAAGCGCTGGGGAGGGGGACATGTTCGCGCCCCCATTGTCCGAGAGCGGCTGTTCCTCGGGCGCGGTCAACCCTAGTTTTCCGGCGACCCGCACCGCCAGGTCGTGGTCGACGAGGTTCAGCTGATCCACTACGCGCGAACGAATCTCCGGTTTCTCCACCTTGCCGAGCTCGAAGGCGTACGCGGCGACAATGTGTTTGGCCTCGACGGCAGACATGCTCTTCCAGAACATCCGGGCCTGGCTGTAGTGATCCTGGAAGCTTTCGGCCCGCTGGCGGATCTTGTGACCGTCGACCTTCTGGGTGTAGTGGCGGAATACGTTGTCGTCAGCCAGCGCCGGACAGCCGCCACCCAGGCTGTTCTTGTAGTAGCTGGACCTGCCCTGCGGAACATGATCGTGTGCAGCGTCTCCGGCTGTAGCGACACGAAGTCCCATAGCGTGTCGTGCGCCGACTGCGCCTGCGGAATTTCGTTGTGCGGTTCGGGCTTGACGGCGTGCACAAAATCCGGGAACTTGATGCCGTCCTGGATGAAGAACACCGGGAAGTTGTTGCCGACCAGGTCGTAGTTGCCTTGATCGGTATAGAACTTGGTGGCGAATCCGCGGACATCGCGCACCGTGTCCGCCGATCCGCGTGACCCCGCCACCGTGGAGAACCTGACGAAGACCGGGGTCTGCTTACCGGGTGTGGTGAGGAACTGCGCCACGGTGTAGTCGGCAAGCCAGTCGTCGTAGGGCTCGAAGTATCCGTACGCTCCGGCGCCGCGGGCATGCACCACCCGTTCGGGGATCCGCTCGTGGTCGAAGTGAGTGATCTTTTCCCGGGCATGGAAATCCTCGAGCAGGGTGGGCCCACGTTCCCCCACGGTGAGCGCGTCGTCGGTGTGGTCGACTCGCACGCCCTGCTGAGTGGTCAGGTATCCGCTGCTCCCGTCCACCCGGCAGTCGTCGAGCTGTCGCTGCTTCGGGTTGGGGTCGTTGGCTGCCATTCGTCCTCCAGCGTCAGGAATTCCCGACTTGGGTACCCGGCCGGGGCCGTGGCAAACGACGGGCCCGCACTGCCGCGGAATCGTCACTCGTCATTGACGACCTCGAACAACGAGTCGCCATCCTCGGGCGTACCGTCGATTTGGCCTCGATGGGCGCGCCCGGGGCCGTCCTCTTCCCACGAGCCGTCCAGCCTGTCCGGTTCTTCGGCGGCGAGTCGGTCGTCGAGGGATTGCCCTTCGCGCTCCTCGCGCGCCGTCATGCCGAACCGGTCGGCCTCGCTCCAGTGCTCGGGTGGGTCCACCACGATGTCGCCGTCGTCGTTGCGGAGCTCGTCGGAGTCGGTGGATTCGTTCGGGTTGAGCGTATCGCCGGGACCGCCTTCCTCGGGGAAGTCCGCGGGATCGCTCAGCTCACCGGTAGCCATTGGCAACGGTTGCCCGCAGCGTTCACCCGCTAAACCGGCCCGCCGAGCCGGCTCGGGCCGGCCGGGATGCTCAGCGCGGTTCGCGCCACATCGGCCAAATCGGCGGCCCGCCGTGCGGCAGCATGATCTCGCCGGTGACGGTGAATCCGAAACGTTGGTAATACGGGATGTTCTCGGGTTTCGAGGATTCGAGATAGGCCGGGCAGTACTCGGCGTCGCAGCGGTCCAGCCGGGACCGCATCAAGGCCTGCCCATAACCCCGCCCGCGCACGCCCGGGTCGCTGCCGATGACGGCCAAGTACCAGTGCGGTTCTTCGGGATGCTCGCCCTTCATCGCCTCCTGGACCGCGCGTGCGGTCGCTCCGCGAAAGCCGAACACCCGCAGGAACGCCGGGGTCATGGCCAGCTCCGCCCGGCGTGTCTCCCGCCATTGATTCGGCGGATCCCACAGGGCTGCCGCGCCGACGCCGGCGTCCTCGCACGCCACCTCGACGCCGCCGCGGACCAGATGGTGGTGGCGGGTCATCGTCGCGAACACCCGATTCAGGTGCGCGAGCCGGGACTTGTCGTGGGGAAGCAACCACGTCATCACCGGGTCGCCGTAGAAGGCGCGAGCCAAGGTGCGGGACAGGTTGCGGATGTCGGCCTTGTGCGCTGGGCGCGCCTGGGGGGTCACCAGCCCAAACTAGTGGGTAGCGCCGACGGATCAGCCAATCCACCTTCTGCGTGCCCGATCGGCCATGCTGGTCAGTCGCTTCGGCACAGCTCCGTGCGCAGCCGCGCCCGGTGCGCCGACGACTGTCGCAGCCCGGCCACCGTGAGGCAAGCTCGATGGTGTGACAGGTCGCTTGAGGGGTAGTCGGAGCCGATGAGCGGAATCTCGCGACGGACGTTCGCACGACTGGCCGCCGGGACCGGCGTGCTGGGGACCGGCGCGATATCCGCCGGGTGCGGCACCCGCGGCGAGTCGACCGGCGAGTCGACCGGCCCTACGCCGTCGCCGGCCAGCGGCATTGGAGTCGTGTTATCGCACGAACAATTCCGCACCGATCAGCTGGTGGCGCAAGCCCGGGCCGCCGAAAGTGCCGGGTTTGGGTACGTGTGGGCCAGTGACCACCTTCAGCCGTGGCAGGACAATCAGGGTCACTCGATGTTTCCCTGGCTGACCTTGGCGTTAGTGGGTCAAAGCACCACTCGTATCTCGTTCGGCAGCGGGGTGACCTGCCCTACTTACCGCTACCATCCGGCCACGGTGGCCCAGGCTTTCGCCTCGTTGGCAATGCTGAGTCCGGGAAGGGTGTTCTTGGGTCTCGGTACCGGTGAGCGACTCAACGAACAGGCCGCCACCAACACGTTCGGTTCCTACCGGGAGCGCCACGACCGGCTGGTCGAGGCCATCAGGCTGATCCGCCAGCTGTGGAGCGGTGAGCGAATTTCGTTTGGCGGAGGTTATTTTCAGACGAGCGCTGTAAAACTCTACGACCTGCCCGCCACGCCACCGCCGATCTTCGTGGCCGCCAGCGGTCCCGAAAGCGCGGAGCTGGCCGGCCGGCACGGGGACGGCTGGATTACCCAGGCCGGCGACCTCAAGAATCCGCGGCTGCTCGCCGCGTTCGCCGCGGGCGCACAAGCCGCCGGGCGCGACCCCGCGAATCTCGGCAAGCGTGCCGAGCTGTTCGCTGTCGTCGGTGACCACACCGCGGCCACCCGGGCCGCCGGCCTGTGGCGATTTACCGCCGGGGCCGTCGATCAGCCCAACCCGGTGGAGATCCAGCGTGCCGCCGAGTTGAACCCGATCGAAAAGGTGCTCGCCAACTGGGCCGTGGGCACCGACCCGTCGACCCATATCGGTGCGGTTCAGGCGGTGATCGATGCCGGTGCCATACCGTTTCTGCACTTTCCGCAGGACGACCCCACCTTCGCCATCGAGTTCTACGGCACCAACGTCTTGCCCAAGCTGCGCTAGCGAATCGGCCTTGAGCCGCAATTTTGGACGGGTGCACACCACCCCCCAAGATCCGAGTGCTCTCTCGTGCCCGCATATCCGCGACAATTCTCTTGCGGGCCTTGGCTTGTCGCTCCCAGGCGGGCACAACCAGCAGCGCCTTCCTCAGAGATTCCGGTGGCAGATGTGACTTCCACCCGCTGCGGGCGCCGGCCTCTGCCAGCTCCCCTCGGCCGATCCGAGGCCCACGCCCGAATACCCGCGGCTTTAATTAGCGGGTCTAAGCCGAAGTGCCTATCCGCCAACCGAAATCGTCTCTGGCAGAGCCGTTTGAACATGGCGCGGGTGGGTAGCTCAATGGGTGTCGCAACTGATACCGACGGAGGGAGGACCACCGGTGAGCACCGAAACAGGTCATGTGACCGGCACCCGCGACAAGACTTACAACCTGATCTGGTACACCGAACAGTGCCTGGACAACGCGCTGCGGCTGGAGACCTACATCGAAGACGCCGAGCGTGACGGCGACCGGGAGACGGCTGACTTGTTCCGCAAGGCGCAGGCCGACAGCCGCAAGGGCGCCCAACTGGCCAAACAGCTGCTCGCACAAAGACTCTGATTGTTTGAGTGATTCTCGCCCGGTCCGGGTCGTGACACGAAAACTGTGGCCGCGATCCGGGTCCGCGGATGTTGCGTCCTTGCCAGACCCACCACCGCCCTTACGATGGGGTAGCTCCATCAACGATGCCGGTGCGACGCTGCGCCGGGGAACGGTTGGCGACGGTGTGGGATTTCGAAACAGAGCCGGAATACCAGGCGAAACTCGACTGGGTCGAGAACTTCATGGCCGACGAGGTCGAACCGCTGGATCTGGTCGCACTGGACCCGTATGACAAAAAGAATCCCGAGACGATGGCGGTCCTGCGGCCGTTGCAGCAGCAGGTGAAGGAGCAGGGGCTGTGGGCCGCACACCTGCGGCCGGAACTCGGCGGCCAAGGCTTCGGCCAGGTCAAGCTGGCGCTGCTCAACGAGATCCTCGGGCGCTCGCGGTGGGCGCCGTCGGTGTTCGGCTGCCAGGCGCCGGACTCCGGCAACGCCGAGATCCTCGCACTCTTCGGCACCGAGGAACAGAAGGCGCGCTACCTGCAGCCGCTGCTGGACGGCGAGATCACGTCGTGCTATTCGATGACCGAACCACAGGGCGGCTCGGATCCCGGCCTGTTCGTCACGACCGCGACCCGCGACGGGGACAGCTGGATCATCAACGGCGAGAAGTGGTTTTCCACCAACGCCAAGCACGCGTCGTTCTTGATCGTCATGGCTGTCACCAACCCCGAGGCCCATACCCACGAGAAGATGTCGCTGTTCATCGTTCCTGGCGAGACACCCGGCATCGAGATCGTGCGCAATGTCGGCGTGGGCTCCGAGTCTTCCAGGCATGCCAGCCACGGCTACGTCCGCTACAACGACGTGCGGGTGCCGGCAGATCATGTGCTGGGCGGGGAAGGCCAGGCGTTCATGATCGCGCAAACCCGTCTCGGCGGTGGCCGGATCCACCACGCGATGCGAACAATTGCGTTGGCGCGCAGGGCCTTCGACATGATGTGCGAGCGTGCGGTATCACGCAAGACCAGACATGGGCGATTGGCCGACTTCCAGATGACCCAAGAGAAAATCGCCGACAGCTGGATCCAGATCGAACAGTTCCGGCTGCTGGTGCTGCGAACGGCGTGGCTGATCGACAAACACCACGACTACCAGAAGGTGCGCCGCGACATCGCGGCGGTGAAAGTCGCGATGCCCCAGGTGCTGCATGATGTGGCGCAGCGCGCCATGCACCTGCATGGCGCGCTGGGGGTCTCCGACGAGATGCCGTTCGTCAAGATGATGGTCGGCGCCGAATCACTGGGTATCGCCGATGGCGCCACAGAGCTGCACAAGATGACGGTGGCGCGGCGGACCTTGCGGGAATACGAGCCGGTGACAACACCTTTCCCATCGCAGCACATCCCGACCCGCCGGGCGGCCGCCGAGGCCCGGCTGGCCGAGCGGCTCGAGCACGCGGTGGCCGAATTCTGACGGCGACATGTGCACGAACACGCCACGCTGAAAAGCCCGGCCCTGGTTTATGTCTCGCGCGACAGCGCTCAGGAGATGTAGCGAACGACGCTTTCGGCCACGCATCCGGGCTTGGGCGAACCCGCTATCTCGATCGTGGTCGACACCGTGGCCTGTACGGCGCCGTTACCGAGGTCTTCGACGCCGACCAACGAACTCTGCGCCCGTACCCTGGAGCCGACAGGCACCGGCGCGGGAAAGCGAACCTTGTTGAGTCCGTAATTGATTGCCAACTTGATCCCTTTGACCGTGTACATGTCATGCTGCAGCCGCGGCAGAAGTGACAGCGTCATGAAGCCGTGGACAATGGTCGTGCCGAACGGGCCCTTGGCCGCTCGTTCCGGATCCACGTGGATCCATTGGTGATCCCCCGTAGCATCGGCAAACAGATTGACGTCTTCTTGAGTGATGGTCACCCAGTCGCTCTGCCCGATGGTCTCACCCGCGGCGGCGGCCAGGTCGGCAACGGACTCGAAGGTGCGCATGAATGTCTCCTCTGGTCGGGGGTAAGCATAGATCGGGTCCGGCTGCTGCCGATTGCCGGACGCACCGAGTACCCCAGATCACCCACCCCAGCCGAGGAAGCCACCGGTCACGGCGCTGCGGTGGCGACTGTCGACCCGCTGTAAAGTCGCCGCGACGGAACTCGGCCGGCCGAGGCCAGACCGAATCTGGTAAGCGCCTCGATTTGAGCGGCGACCCGCCGGTTGACCTGAGGCTGATCCCGAAGAATACGCAGGAAGGTCGCTTTCTCGAGCACCGCGAGCCGGCACTCGGCTATTGTCCGCACGGTCACGAGACGGGGTTCCTCGACGATCAAACTTCGGCCGCCGAAAAAGGTGCCTTTCCCCATGGTCCACAGGCTTTGCCTATTGTTGCTCGACTCGACCGCGCCATCGACGACGAAGAAGATTTCGTTGCCGGTCTCTCCCTCGGTCACGACCGGCACACCCGGCGGATACGTTTGCGTGCGCAGTGACAGCACGACCTGATGCTGGAACAGCGCATCGGTGCCATGAAACAGTGGGATCTAGCAGTGCGCGGTCAGGGTTACGGAATCGAATGGCGCCACTGCGGCATTGTGCTCGGCAAGGAACCCCGTCTTGTTCACACCACAAACAGGGTCATTTCGCATGACCTCAAGAGATGGCTCATCGGCCGCCGGTGCGCGGTCCCGTCGGACACGACGCGACGCTCAATCGAGTTGACAGCCAATCGTTAACTGGACGAGCCGATTCCGGGCCGACGCCTAATCGTTAGCCAACCGCGATGTCCTGCTTCGGCGGCGACAGACCCGTCGCGGCGCCCCGCTGTGTTTCACTCGCCCGAGACAGGTTCGACCGCGACCTGCGGCAGACGAGAGTTGGGATGGGTTACAAGCCATGAAGTTCGTTGAAAAGCTGCGTGGCGCAGCGAAAACCATGCCCCGCCGGCTGGGTATCGCGGCAGTGGGGGCCGCCCTGTTATCCGGTGTGGTCGGCGCCGTCGGCGGCTCGGTGCCCGCCGCCGCGTTCTCCAGGCCGGGCCTTCCAGTCGAGTATCTGCAGATCCCGTCGCCGGCGATGGGCCGCAACATCAAGGTCCAATTCCAAGGCGGTGGAGCGCATTCCGTCTACCTGTTGGATGGTCTTCGCGCACAGGACGACTACAGCGGTTGGGACATCAACACCCCCGCGTTCGAGGAGTTCTACCAATCCGGCCTGTCGGTGGTCATGCCCGTCGGCGGCCAGTCCAGTTTCTACAGCGACTGGTACCAGCCTTCGCAGGGCAACGGTCAGAATTACACCTACAAGTGGGAGACCTTCCTCACCAGTGAAATGCCCGCCTGGCTGCAGGCCAACAAGGGCGTTTCACCGGTCAGCAATGCGGCGGTGGGCCTTTCGATGTCGGGCGGTTCGGCGCTGATCATGGCCGCGTACTACCCGCAGCAATTCCCGTACGCGGCGTCGTTGTCGGGATTCCTCAACCCGTCCGAAGGCTGGTGGCCGACGCTGATCGGGCTGGCCATGAACGACTCCGGCGGTTACAACGCCAACAGCATGTGGGGCCCGTCCACCGACCCGGCGTGGAAGCGCAATGACCCGATGATTCAAATTCCACGACTGGTAGCCAACAACACTCGAGTCTGGGTGTACTGCGGCAACGGCACCCCCAGCGACCTCGGTGGCGACAACATGCCGGCCAAGTTCCTCGAAGGCCTGACGCTGCGCACCAACCAAACCTTCCGGGACACCTACCTGGCCTCGGGCGGCCGCAACGGCGTGTTCAACTTCCCGACGAACGGAACGCATTCATGGCCCTACTGGAATCAGCAACTGGTCGCCATGAAGCCGGACATGCTGCAGGTGCTCAACGGGCCCACAGCCCCTGCCACGTGAGAGCCGGCTGAGACACAAGCCAGCATCGGCAGCAGCGCACACGGCCAGCGCTGCTGCCGATGTTCTTGTACTCACCGGGTGCTCACCGGCTGACCCGGGTCAGGACTCCTGCAACAACGCACGCCGGTCGGAGTGGAAGTACGTGTAGCCCGTGGTGACCGCACAGACGATCGTCGCCACCGCCAGCATCTGGGATCCGCTGACCAGCAAGCTGATAACGCCTCCGGCCGCGGCGCCCAGGCTGAAGCTGGCGTACAGCAAGAAGTAGCCGAGCCAGTCCTCCACCTTCCCGCCGGCCAGGTGACGTTCGATGCCCTGACCCATCTTGACCAGGGTGCCCGTCACGTAACTCAACGGCACCGACACCTCGCCATCCTTGACGAAGGATGTGTTCAATGCGCCGATCCCAAACACCACGAAAAGAATCGGGACGAAATCGAGCAGGGTCTGTTCCCATCCACCGAGGAGAATGTCAAGTGCGGTGGCCGCCACCAGACTGAAGGTGGTCAGCACGGTGGGGCCGTGCGGATGATCGATCCAGAAATGGCGCCGGCATATCGAGGCAACCACCACACCGGCGACAAAGCACACGATCAACAACGACGCGGTTATCGACAACCACACATCGTCGCGGAATGCTCCCAGTACAGCTCGCTGCGCATTGCCGGTCATGAAAGTCACGAAGTAACCGGCGGAGTGGGTGAACGCCGTCGCCCCCAACACTCCGGCCAGCCCTGCCAGCACCCAGGACAACCTCGCTTCGCTGTCATAAATCTCTTTCTGCACACGAGCATGCTTCCAGAGACTCTCGGGGTCCGCAGATATCAGCCGGTCACCCCAGCTCACAGACCCACACCGGGCAACCGCGGAAAAGCCGGCTCAGGCGGTCAGCCGGGCGATCGACCGCAACGGAATCGGCAGCCATCCGGGCCGATGCCGCGCCTCGTAGCCCACCTCGTAGACCGCCTTGTCCAGTTCGTAGGCGGCCAACAGTTGCGCCGAATCCCGGGGGTCGGTCCCGGATGCGGCCGCGTAGCCCTCGCAGAACGCGCTGCGATTGCGCTCCACCCATTCCCGGGCGCGGGCCGCCAACTGCTTGTCGGTGGCCTGGTCCACCAACGGCCCGTAGGCGGCGTACTCGAAGGAGCGCAAGACACCCGCCACGTCGCGCAGCGGCGAATCAGGTGCTCGCCGCTCATCGAGCGGCTGACCGGGTTCACCTTCGAAATCGATCAACAGCCAGCTCTCCGGGGTCCGCAACACCTGTCCCAGGTGCAGGTCGCCGTGGATCCGCTGGACGGTGATGGTCTCGCCGGCGAGCTTCTGGATTCGCTCTTCGATCGTCGCCGCGTACCCCTCCAGCTCCCGAACCGCCGCCACGGTCGACGACAGCCGCGCCAGCACGGTGTCCACCGGGAATGGCGCCTGGGCCGTTCCCAGGCAATCGGCCAGGGTGGCGTGCACCGACGCAACCGCCTCGCCGAGCCGGTGAGACTCGCCGGCGAAGTCTCCGCCGACTTCGTGGGCATACAAGTCGCCCTCGGCGAACAGATCTCGGACGCTGGCGGTGGCCATCGCCCAGCCCTCGGCGGCGTTGGAGGCGAATTCGGTCACCATGCCCAGCGGACACGCCTGCTCACCGGCCGACGAACTGCCGGCGTCCGGCCCGGCCATCTCGTAGGTCCCCAGCAACCGTGCTACGTGCGGGTTACCGGCGCGGCCGAGTACCCGGTTCAATTCGATATCGGGGTTGATGCCACTGGAGACCCGCCGAAACACCTTGAAGATCGCGCGCCGATCGAAGATGACGCTCGTGTTGCTCTGCTCGGCGTCAAAGACGTGCGGCGCCGCGTTCAACGGCAATTCGATGTCTGGTTCTTTGGCGAATGTCACTTCCACCCCGGAAGCAACGCGGACGGCTGACGAGTCGATCAACGACAGCAGGAACGGCGGCGCATCGGTGTCGTAGAGGGCGTCGAAGCCCGTCCGGTCTTCCGCGGCGCCGATCGTTGCCACGGTGCTGTACTCGGACACCGGTGCGGCGTCCCAACCGACGATCACCTGGTAGCGCTCCGCCGAACCGTCGGCGTAGTCGGCGTCGACGAGCACCAGGTCGAGATCGTCCTTCAGCGGGACGACCACGCCGACCTCGGCGCGGGACAGCTGGCGGTTGCGTCCGGCGTACCACCGTTGCTGTGGCAGCCACTCAGACCAGGGCAGCTTGGCTGGCAGGCTCATGTGCGCCGCTCCTCTTCGCTTCGCTTCGCTTCGCATCGTCGCCGGCGCGGATCATGCATTCTCCTCGGTTCTGGACAACTGGAACCAGTAGAAGCCGTGGCCCGGCAGGGTCAGCAGGTAGGGCAGGTGGCCGATACGGGGAAATTCCACCTGCCCGGTGAGCTCGATCGGTGTGTAGTTGTTCCATTGCTGCAGGTTCAGTTCGATGGGCTGCGGGAACCGCGAGAGGTTGTTCACGCAAAGCACCACATCACCGTCTCGTCCGTCACTGCCCGGCGTTTCCCGGACGAAAGCCAGGACCGACGGGTTGGACCCGCCCAGTTCCTGGAAGGACCCGACGGCGAACGCCTGGTGGCGCCGCCGCACCGCAAGCATGGTCCGGGTCCAGTTCAGCAGTGATGTCGAGGTGTCGCGCTGCGCCTCGACATTGACCGCCTGGTAGCCGTAAACCGGATCCTGGCTCGGCGGCAGGTAGAGCCGGCCGGGGTTGGCTGTGGAGAATCCGGCGTTACGGTCCGGTGTCCACTGCATCGGGGTCCGCACGCCGTCGCGGTCCCCCAGCCAGATCACGTCCCCCATGCCGATTTCGTCGCCGTAGTACAGCACCGGCGAGCCCGGCAACGAGAGCAGCAGCGCGTTGAACAACTGGATCTGGTTGCGGTCGTTATCCAGCAGCGGCGCCAGCCGGCGGCGGATGCCGACGTTCGCCTTCATCCGCGGGTCTTTGGCGTACTCGGCGTACATGTAGTCGCGCTCTTCGTCGGTGACCATTTCCAGCGTCAACTCATCATGGTTGCGCAGGAAGATGCCCCATTGCGCCATATCGGGTATCGGCGGCGTCTGCGCCAGGATCTCTGAAATCGGGAACCGCGACTCGCGGCGGACGGCCATGAAGATGCGCGGCATCAGCGGGAAGTGAAAGGCCATGTGGCATTCGTCGCCGCCGGTGGTGGCGTCGCCGAAGTACTCGACGACGTCGGCCGGCCACTGGTTGGCCTCGGCCAGCAGCACCCGGCCGGGAAATTCGTCGTCCACCACCTTGCGGACGCGCTTGAGGAAGGCGTGTGTCTCGGGCAGGTTTTCGCAGTTGGTGCCCTCGCGTTCGAAAAGGTAGGGGACCGCGTCCAGCCGGAACCCGTCGATGCCCAGGCCTAGCCAGAAGCGCATGACGTCGATCATCGCCTCTTGAACGGCCGGATTGTCGTAATTGAGGTCCGGCTGGTGGGAGAAGAATCGGTGCCAGTAGAACTGGCGGCGGACCGGGTCGAACGTCCAGTTCGACTCTTCGGTGTCGACGAAGATGATCCGGGCGTCGGTGTACTTCTGGCTGGTGTCGCTCCACACGTAGTAGTCGCCGTACGGTCCGTCGGGGTCGCGGCGGGATTCCTGGAACCACGGGTGGGATTCCGAGGTGTGGTTCATCACCAGGTCGGTGATTACCCGGATTCCGCGGCGGTGGGCGGCATCGACCAGGGCGACAAAGTCGTCGACGGTGCCGAAGTCGGGCAGCACCTTGTAGAAGTCGCGGATGTCGTAGCCGCCGTCACGCAGCGGTGAGTCATAGAACGGGGGCAGCCAGATGCAGTCGATGCCGAGCCACTGCAGGTAGTCCAGCCGGTCCAGGAGTCCACGCAGATCACCCGAGCCGTCAGCACTGGAATCGTAGAAAGCCCGGACCAGTACCTCGTAGAAGACGGCGTGCTTGAACCAGGTCGGGTCGGCGGGAAGCGCGGCGGCATTGCCGAAATCCTTGGCATCGGGGTGCTCGACCACACCTCCTTCGACATGGCTGCCCTCGGCGGGATGGTGCGCAGGATCGTGCCGGGAGGCTTCTCTCGCGTCGTTCATCAACTCCACGATGCCACGGGTACCCGAGGTGGAACTTCGGGAACCATGCGGGCAAACACTGCCGGCGCCAACCGAATTCGCCGTCCGGCAGTGATCATCCCTGCGTAGCTCAGGCCGGCGGCCCTTCCGCCAGCGTCACGTTCTCGGTGCGGGCGACCCCTGATTTGGACAGCCAGCTGATCGAGACGACGTCGCCGGGATGATGCCCATTGAGCACATCAGACAGGGCGGTAGCCGAACTGATCGCGATGCCGTCGACCGCGGTGACCACGTCGCCATTGGAGATCCCGATCGACGCGGCGGGCGCGGTCCCCACCACTCGCTGCACCCTGGCGCCGTTGCCGTTGTTGTCGACGACGCCCAGGCCGAGGAAGGCGGTCGGTCCGATGTGCACCGTGGGCGACCCGCCTCCGGAGCGGATCTGGTTGGCGATCGCCATCGCCTGGCCGATCGGAATGGCAAAGCCCTGCCCGCCCTGGGACAGTTGGAAGTTGTCGGAGGCGGCCGTGTTGATGCCGACAACCTGCCCCTGGTTGTTGACGATCGGCCCGCCCGAGTCGCCGGGTCGGATCGCGGCGTCGACCTGGATCAGCCCGTTGAGCGTTTCTTCGGCACCGGTGAGCGCGTCCGAGGCCTGGACGGTCTGGTTGAGGGCGACCACCCGCCCGGGCACCGCGCGCGGCGTTCCGCCCTGCCCGCCGGTGTTGCCCAGCGCGACGATCGGCTCGCCGATCGACACCCCGCCACCGATCGCGACGGCGGGCAAACCGCCCGCACCCCGCAGCTGCAGCACCGCGATGTCCTGGGTGCGGTCGTAGCCGACCACGTCGACGCCGTAGGTTTGGCCGTTACCGACGTCAAACGCGCTGATGTCGGTGGCGCCCGAAATCACGTGGTTGTTGGTCAGCACGACACCGTTGGGATCGATGACGATGCCGGTGCCGGCTCCTACCGCGTTGTTGTAGCCCAGCTTGGTGTTGATATTGACGATCTGCGGCCCTACCTGGCCGACCAACACCGACGGGTCGAGCGGCACCGACGGGTAATCAGCGAACCGGTCCAGTGCGAATGTGGACGGCGCCGCCGATGCGGGCGCCGGCGGTGCGGCCAGACCCAATCCGAGCACGGCCAATATGGCGACCAGCCATGACCACCTCACCGGGCGGTGGCGATAGTTGCTCATCCCGTAACCTCCTGCGTCGGGGGAAGAAGCTGAATTATCCCAGCCTTAAGGTCCGGGCAGCACAACTTTGTCTACATCTACTTTGTCTACATCTACCGTAGTCCAAATACCCACCTCGGCAGGTCTCAAGACTTCGGGCGGCTAAAATTGCAGATATTGCCTATACCTGTGCTAGGCCTATCTTAGGCCTGCGTAATGCCATACCTCAGATGGTGACTGATATCACCGACCATGTCGATGAGAGTCAGGTCGCGGTAGGAAAAACGCCAGGTGCCCTCGACGCATTCGAAGCGGTCGTGATAGCGGCCCGCAACAATGGCCTGCAGGGGAAAGTCCTCGGTCTGCTGCAGCACCGTGTAGTAACTGCGGCATTGCGCGGTTTTGGCGTGCCCGTCGATCTCGATGATCGGATTGGCGACCACATGCTTGGTTCGGGGTGTCCCGTCGGGATACAAGACGATCAGCGACTTCCAGATCCTCAGCAGCCCTGCCGCATCGATGGTGTCGTGGCCGGCAGCGTCGATCCGGATGCGAGCGTGCTCGAACAGCGCGGCCGCCTCGTCCAATTCGCCGGCGTCGATGCACTCCGCATAGCGGTAGAGGAGATTGGCGATCTGCGTCTCCGCCGGCATGGGGTAACGGTAGCCCGGCGAAGGAGTTTCCGCGGCGATCGGCCCGAGCCGCGCGGCAGCCCGGCCTTTAGGCTGAGCCGGTGGGCGAATTCGACCCGAAGGCCGCCTTCACGCAATCCCCGGTAGCGCGGCTGGCCACGATCACGCCCGCGGGCACGCCACACCTGGTGCCGGTGGTTTTCGCGGTGGACCGAGACCTCATCGTCACCGCCGTCGACGCGAAGCCGAAAACCACCCAGCGGCTGCAGCGCCTCACCAATATCGAGAGCACGCCGCACGTCAGCCTGCTCGTCGATCATTACGACGACGACTGGACGCAGTTGTGGTGGGTCCGGGCCGACGGAGTCGCCGCGATCCATCACGACGGCGCGGCCATGCACACCGCATACCGGCTGCTGCGCACGAAATACCCTCAGTACCAGTCGATTCCGTTGAACGGTCCGGTCGTCACCGTGTCGGTGCGACGTTGGTCCAGCTGGCACGGCTGACCCGACAGCCCACCAGCCCCACCGGTCACACCGGTGCCAGGGAGACATGGCGTGACTTTGAGAAGCGCTAGCGCCTTTCGCGAGGAGGTGGTCGTCGGCGGGTAGCGGCATCGGCCGACCCCTGGGCCGACGCGGCACCTCCGTCGCACCGCATCGGCCGGGCCTTGTGCTGGGCGGCGGTTGGGGGAAAAGTTGCTACTGCGTCCTGTGGGCTGGAACACACCGCTTACGGGAGTGGGCGGGCTTGGATTCCTGATACCCGGAAGAACTGGAGGAAAGTCATGGCCGACAGAGCGAGTGCCTCCCAGGGGGCGGGAGCCGCACCCACCGCGGACGGCCCGGACGCTGTTCGCAACGTGGTTCTGGTGGGGCCATCAGGCGGCGGCAAGACCACCCTCGTCGAGGCCCTGCTGGTCGCGGCCGGAGTGCTGTCCCGGCCGGGATCGGTCACCGACGGCACCACCGTCTGCGACTACGACGACGCGGAGATCCGCCAGCAGCGCTCCGTCGGGCTCGCGGTGGCCTCGCTGTCGCACGACGGCATCAAGGTGAACCTCGTCGACACCCCTGGATACGCCGATTTCGTGGGGGAGCTGCGCGCCGGGTTGCGAGCGGCGGACTGCGCGCTGTTCGTGATCGCGGCAAACGAAGGCGTCGACGAGCCCACCAAGTCGCTCTGGCAGGAATGCAGCCAGGTCGGCATGCCGCGCGCAGTGGTGATCACCAAGCTGGATCACGCCCGGGCGAACTATCCCGAGGCACTGGCCGCCGCCCAGGACGCGTTCGGCGACAAAGTCTTACCGCTGTACCTTCCCGCCGGTGACGGCCTGATCGGATTGCTGTCACAAACTCACTACGAGTACTCCGGCGGCAAGCGCACCGCGCGACCCCCGGACCCGTCGGACGCCGATCGGATCGAGGAGGCCCGCGGCAGCCTGATCGAAGGGATCATCGAGGAGTCCGAGGACGAGTCGTTGATGGAGCGCTACCTCGGCGGCGAGGATATCGACGAATCCATCCTGATCCAGGATCTGGAGAAGGCCGTTGCCCGGGGCTCGTTCTTCCCGGTGATCCCGGTGTGCAGCGGCACCGGCGTCGGCACCCTGGAACTGCTGGAGGTTGCCACCCGAGGCTTCCCGTCTCCGATGGAGCACCCGCTACCGGAGGTGTTCACCCCGCAGGGCGCCGCACACGCCGGGTTGGCCTGCGACGTGAACGCGCCATTGCTCGCCGAGGTGGTGAAGACGACGTCCGACCCCTACGTCGGCCGGGTCAGCCTGGTGCGGGTGTTCTCCGGAACCATCAAACCCGACGCCACGGTTCATGTGTCGGGCCATTTCTCGTCCTTTTTCGGCGACCAGAACGGGTCGGCGAACACCCACCCCGACCACGACGAAGACGAACGCATCGGACCGCTGTCGTTCCCACTCGGAAAGCAGCAACGCCCCGCGACCGCGGCGGTGGCCGGCGACATCTGCGCTATCGGCCGGCTGAGCCGCGCGGAAACCGGCGACACCCTGTCGGACAAGTCCGAGCCTCTGGTGCTGAAACCCTGGGCGATGCCGGAACCGCTGTTACCCATCGCGATTCAGGCGCACGCCAAGACCGACGAGGACAAGTTGTCGGTCGGCTTGGGCCGTCTTGCCGCCGAAGACCCGACACTGCGGATCGAGCAGAACCAGGAGACCCACCAGATCGTGCTGTGGTGCATGGGCGAGGCCCATGCCGGGGTGGTGCTCGACGGGCTGGCCAATCGGTACGGCGTCACCGTGGACACCGTGGAGCTGCGGGTACCGCTGCGGGAAACGTTCGCCGGCAAGGCCAAAGGCCACGGCCGTCACGTCAAACAATCCGGCGGGCACGGCCAGTACGGGGTGTGCGACATCGAGGTGGAGCCGTTGCCGCAGGGCTCCGGTTTCGAGTTCGTCGACAAGGTGGTCGGTGGCGCGGTGCCACGCCAATTCATTCCGAGCGTGGAGAAGGGCGTGCGGGCGCAGATGGAAAAGGGGGTGCTCGCCGGTTACCCGGTGGTGGACCTGCGGGTCACCCTGCTCGACGGTAAGGCCCACAGCGTCGACTCCTCCGACTTCGCCTTCCAGATGGCCGGCGGATTGGCGTTGCGGGATGCGGCCGCGGCGACCAAGGTGATCCTGCTGGAGCCGATCGACGAGATTTCGGTGTTGGTGCCCGACGATTTCGTGGGCGCGGTGATGGGTGATCTGTCCGGGCGCCGCGGCCGCGTGCTGGGTACCGAGACCGCCGCCAACGAACGCACGGTAGTCAAAGCCGAAGTGCCTCAGGTCGAGTTGACCCGGTATGCCATCGACTTGCGCTCGCTCGCCCACGGCGCCGCATCGTTCACCCGCACGTTCGCCCGATACGAACCGATGCCGGAATCCGCTGCGGCCCGGGTGAAGTCAACCGTGTAGCCGGCCTCATGTCGACGGTTGACGGACTGCCGGCCCACATATTGCTCAACCATCTGGTCGTCGTGCTGGGTCCGTTGACGGCGATCCTGGCGATCATGTGCGCACTGTGGCCGGCCGCCCGCCAACGACTGGTCTGGCTGACTCTGGCCCTGGCCGTCATCACGCTCGTCGTGACCCCGTTGACCGCGGACTCGGGCGAGTGGCTGGCCGGCAAGCTCGGCCAGTCGCCGGCGATCGACAGCCACGCGAACCTCGGCCAAACCCTGTCCTACTTCGCGGCTGCGCTGGCGGCGGCGGTGGTCGCGCTGGCGGCCGTCCACCTTCGACGGGCCCGGGGACGCGCGGTGAAACCCGTTGTGCAGCTGGTGGTCACGCTGTTGGTGGTGGCCGCCGCTGCGGCCACGCTGGTCCAGACGTATCGCGTCGGCGACTCCGGCGCGCGAGCGGCGTGGGATTCGGTCGCGTCGTCGCGGTGACCCGGGTTACGCCGGCGCACCGAACTGTTGGGCCACGGCGCGGCGATCGAGCGAACCTTTCGCGGTGTGCGGCAGCTCGCTCGCCAGCTCGAAGGTGGCGGGAATCTCGAAGGCCGCCAAGCGTTCCCGGCAGAACTCGGTGAGTTCTTCGGGCGTCGGTGCGGGTTGACGTGGCACGATCACCGCCGCGACGGCTTCGCCGTAGAGCGGATGCGGAACGCCGAAGACGGCCGGTTCCAACACGTTGGGATGGGCGGCCAGCACGTGCTCGACGCGCTCCGGCGAAATCTTCTCGCCGCCCCGGTTGATCAGCTCTTTGATCCGGCCACGGATGCTCAGGTCACCGTCGGGCGACAATGTCCCCAGATCGCCGGTGCGCAGCCAACCGTCGGTGAAGTTGGCTTCGGTGATCTTCGGGTCGCCGAGGTAGCCACGCACCACGGTGGGACCGCGCAGCCAGACCTCGCCGACCTCGCCGGGGCCGACGGGCACTCCGCCGGACCCGACGATCCGGATCTCGGGCCCGGTCGACTTGCCCACCAGACCGGTTGACACTGCGGGGTTTTCCTCGTCGTCGGGGCTTGTGGTGGCCACCTGGTGGGTGGCCTCGGTCATCCCGAAGGCACACACCACCGGCGCGCTGAACTCTGCGTGCAGCGCCCGCGCCGTCTCCGGGGTGAGTGGGGCGCTGCAGCTGCGGATGAAACGCAGGGCGGCTTTGGTGCCGGACGGTTCAGTCTTGGCACGCTCCAACAGGATCTGGTGAATGGTCGGCACCGCCGTGTACCAGGTGGCCCGCACGGCGTCGATGTCGTCCCAGAAGGTGTGCGCCGAGAACTTCCCGCGCGCCGGCAACAACACCGCTCCCCCGGACGCCAGGGTCGACAACAACGCGGCCATCAAGCCGTGACCGTGGTACAGCGGCATCACCGCGACCGTCGCATCCTGCGGGCCCAGCCGATACCCGGCGATGATCGCCCGGATCGAACTGGCGATGTTTCCGTGGGTCCACGGGACCATTTTGGGCAGGCCCGTCGTCCCGCCGGTGAACATGATCATGGCGTCGTCGGGCCGCAGCCCCTCGGGCGCGGACGTGACCGGCTTCGGTTCCCCGGCAGCCTCCAAGCGGACCGACAGGGCGCCGTCATCGCGGCCAATGTTCACCTCGATGGGCCACCACCGGATCGCCGGATCTTCCCTGTTGTCGGGGCCGTTGCCGTCCACCAGCACCACGCGCGCTCCGGAAGCCTCGGCGCGGGCCCGCTGGTCGCTGACGGGCAACGCCGGATCCAACGGGACCACAACAAGATCGGCTCGCGACGCGGCCAACAGCGCGACGACGAATTCGGCGTTGCTGCCTGAGCGCAGCGCCAACCGGTCGCCCGGCAAGAGACCGGCCCTGGTCAGCTGCCCGGCCAGGTCGTCGGCCAACCGGATCACGTCACGGTAGCTGATCGCGACGCGGCCCGCGGTCACGACGAGCGCGACGGCCTCGGGCCGCGGGGTTGCCGCCACCATCACCAGATCGGCAATCCGCGGACTCGACGATTCGGTGGAACCATCGGCCGCGAACTGTTGCGCCACCGCCTTGGCGATCGATGACATCGCACGCTCCTCTCGGGTGTTGCCGGTGCCGGATCGGCTGCTGATGGCCACCCTGCCGGCGACAACGCTGCTTGTCCAATACCGATCCGCTACCGCTCGATAGCCGGAACCTATCGAATGCGCCCCGGAAGCCGCTGGCGGCCACGGTCGATAGACAACGTAAATCACCGAATAGCGACCCGGTCTTGGACACAGCCCGGGCACTGGAACAAAGTGATGACCGAGACATCCGCGGCCGGCAGCACTCCGGTCCCCCTCAGACACGAGGAGTCGCCACCATGACCACGCAATCGGCATCTCCCGGCGCAGCGGCGGCTGGACCGGCCACCGATCGCCTGACCGACGGCTTTCACCTCATGGTGGATGCCCTCAAGGCCAACGACGTCGACACCATCTACGGCATCGTCGGCATCCCGATCACCGACCTCGCCCGCACCGCCCAGGCCGCTGGGATCCGTTACATCGGCTTCCGTCATGAGGGCTCGGCCGGGAATGCGGCCGCGGCCGCCGGTTTCCTCACGGCGCGTCCCGGCATCTGCCTGACGACGTCGGGCCCCGGCTTTCTCAACGGCCTGCCCGCGCTGGCCAACGCCACCGCAAACTGCTTCCCGATGATCCAGATCTCGGGTTCGAGCCGGCGGTCCATCGTGGACCTGCAGCGCGGCGACTACCAGGAGATCGACCAGCTCAATGCCGCCCGGCCATTCACCAAGGCGGCCTACCGGATCAACCAGGCGAAGGACATCGGGCTCGGGGTCGCGCGCGCCATTCGCACCGCGATTTCGGGCCGGCCGGGCGGTGTCTACCTCGACATCCCCGGCGAGGTGCTCGGTCAGGCACTGGAGGTCTCTGTTGCCGCCGACAGCATCTGGCGGCTGGTCGACCCGGCACCGCGACAACTTCCCGCAGCCGAGGCGGTCCACCGCGCCCTGCAGCTACTCGCCGCGGCCCGGCGGCCGCTGATCGTACTCGGCAAAGGCGCGGCATATGCCCGGGCCGACAACGTGATTCGCGAGTTCATCGAGACCACCGGAATTCCGTTCCTGCCCATGTCGATGGCCAAGGGGCTACTGCCGGACTCGCATCCGCAGTCCGCCGGCGCGGCCCGCTCGCTGGCCATCGCGCGTGCCGACACCGTCGTGCTGGTCGGTGCCCGGCTGAATTGGCTTCTGGGCCACGGCGAGTCGCCGCAGTGGGCGGCCGACGCCAAGTTCATCCAGGTCGATATCGCGGCGTCGGAGTTCGACAGCAACCGGCCGGTGGCGGCTCCGCTGACCGGTGACATCGGCTCGGCGATGTCGGCGCTGCTGGACGGCCTGGCCGGACGTCCCATCGTGGCGCCGCCGGAATGGACCGGCGAGCTGTCGGATCGCAAGGCGCGCAACGACGCCAAGATGCGCGAGCGGCTAGCCGAAGACCCGCACCCGATGCGGTTCTACAACGCGCTCGGCGCTATTCGCGCTGTGCTGCAACGCAATCCCGATGTGTATGTGGTCAACGAAGGCGCCAACGCGCTCGATCTGGCCCGCAACGTCATCGACATGCAATTGCCGCGACACCGGCTCGACACCGGCACCTGGGGGGTGATGGGCATCGGCCTGGGCTACTCGATCGCGGCCGCGGTGGAGACCGGGCGACCGGTCGTCGCGATCGAAGGTGACAGCGCATTCGGCTTTTCGGGCATGGAAGTCGAGACCATCTGCCGGTATCGACTTCCGGTGACCGTGGTCATCCTCAACAACGGCGGCGTCTACCGCGGTGACGAAACGTCGGCGTCCGGCAGCGATCCGGCGCCTACCGTGCTGAACGCTCGCGCGCGTCATGAGCTGATCGCAGAGGCGTTCAGCGGCAAGGGATATCACGTGACCACCCCGTCGGAGCTGACCGCGGCACTGACCGAGGCGCTGGCGTCGGGGGGACCGTCGATCATCGACTGCGAGCTCAGCCCGGCCGCCGGTGTGGAGAGCGGACACCTGGCGAGCCTGAATCCCGCCAGCGCGGCCACCGCCCCGCCGGCACCGGTCAGCGCCGGCGGCTGATTCCCGACATCCGCGCGTCGAAGAACTCGCCCAGGTCCAACTCCTGCGCACCTGCGACGAGCGCGCGGGCGACGGGCGATCCCGGGCCGGCGGAGTTGGTGGCCAAAGCGATCTGGGCTTTGCGAATGGGATCGACCAACGGGACCGGACGAATATCGCCGCCGGTCGGCGTGGTCCATAGCCAGGTGTGCGGAACGATGGACGCCCAGTTGCCGGTGGCCACCTGAGCGATAAGCGAAGCGACGGAGTCCGTCTCGACCTGGGGGCTGACCGTGATGGCATGCTCGGCGAAGGCGGCGTTGATGATCTGGCGGTCCCGCATGTCCGGCGAGAGCAGCGCCAGCGGCAGTTGCGCGGCGTCCGGCCAGCGCAGCGTCGTCGCTCCCGCGGGCACCATGTCGGGCGGCACGAGCAGCACATAGCGCTCCTCGTAGAGCGGCACCACATCGACGTCGCGGCTGTCTTCTGTTGTCGGATGCACGATGATCGCGTCGAGTTCGAAGTCACGCAGCCGGCGGTACAGCTCGGATGAGGCCAGCCGGGAACAGATTTGGGCCTTGACCAACGGGTGCGCCGAACAGAAACCCGACAGCACCAGCGACGCCGTCGTCGACGCGGACGGGACCGTGCCCAGCCGCAACGTCCCGGTGACACCGGAGCGCACCGCGTCCACCTCGGCCTTGAACGCGTCGTGCTCGGCCAGAATCCGCTTGGCCCACACCACCAACCGCTCCCCCTCGGGAGTAAGGCCCTCAAAGCTATGGCCGCGGTTGATCAGGGTGACGTTGAGTTCACGTTCGAGCTTCGCGATCGCCGACGACAGCGCGGGTTGTGAAACGTAGCACTTCTCGGCCGCCCGGGCGAAGTGCCGCTCCTGGGCGACCGCCACGAAGTACTCCAGCTGACGAAAGAGCACTTACACCTCCTCGGCGGTGGAGCACGATTTCGCTGAGGCTAACGTGTCGTCGGCCGGTCAGCCAGTCTCATCAGGCCGAGACCGCGCGCCGGGGGCGCCGGGCCGGCTTCGCGGCACGCGACCCGGCCACCGCCCCCGAACGCTGGCTCGACGGGCCGCGGCGACGCGATCGGCGCCGTGGTGGGAGGGCTGCCGCAGCGGGTGCCAGCCGCGCCGCAACCCGGGCAAGACTGACGACGGACCGTTACCATGACGACCGGAGCAAAGCCGGACCGCAAGTCCGACATGTTTGCTGCAGCACGTAGCGGGTACACAGCCCTAGAATGCCGTTGTGTTGATTGCACCGTCCCGAAGGGTGACCGTCATGCGCCACGCAGTTCGTTATCTGTTCGTTATGGTTGCAATCACGACGATGGCCCTGGCCGGGTCGGGCGCTCTGGCGAGCGCCGCGGTGCCCCTGCCGCAGCCCGTGCCCGGAGTCGCCACGGTGTTGCCCGCCAATGGCGCAGTGGTGGGTGTGGCACACCCGGTGGTGGTGACTTTCACCGCTCCGGTCCTCGATCGCCGCGCCGCCGAACGGACCATTCGTGTCACCTCGCCCAGCAACATGACCGGACATTTCGAGTGGGTCGACAGCTTCGTCGTGCAGTGGATTCCCGACCACTACTGGCCGCCCCATAGCCACATTTCGGTGGGTGTGCAGGAGCTGACGGACGGCTTCGAAACCGGCGACGAGCTGCTCGGGGTGGCCAGCATCGCCGCGCACACGTTCACCGTCAGCCGAAACGGAGAGGTCCTGCGCACCATGCCGGCGTCGATGGGCAAGCCCAGCCGTCCGACGCCGATCGGCAACTTCAGTGCGCTGTCGAAAGAGCGCACCGTGGTTATGGATTCACGCACCATCGGCATTCCGCTGAACTCTTCCGACGGTTATCTGATCACCGCCTCCTACGCGGTTCGGGTCACCTGGAGCGGCGTGTACGTGCACTCGGCGCCGTGGTCGGTCAACTCACAGGGCTACGCCAACGTCAGCCATGGCTGCATCAACCTCAGCCCGGACAACGCCGCCTGGTACTTCAGCACCGTCAACGTCGGCGATCCGATCGAAGTGGTCGCCTAAGCTAGACGGTGCTGATCCAGTCACCGCGCTGGGCGGAGTCCTGGGTCCGGCAATCACATCTTTCACATGAGCCCCAGGCCGATGACTCATGAAAATGCCCGCCTGTCAGCGACAAGCCCAGGGGCGCAACGAGTTTGTCGCTGACAGGCGGGCGAAACGAGACACCCCGAACCCGCGTAGAGTGATGCGGCTGATGGGAAAGCCGAGGTTGCGTGCTGCCACTTGGGGCGCTACCAGCCCAGGCCGGCCTCGACGACCTTGACAATGACCAGCACGACCGCCACCACCAGGTAGCCGCGCAGAGTGAACAGACCCGCACGACGGGCCGGTGACATGGTCGGGCGGGCGATGGTGGCCAGATCGGGGGTACGCCAGTTCGCCCGATCCTGCCGGCGAACAGCACGCCGCTCGGCGCGGGTCAGCAGTGAGGTGTCGTCGAGTTCGTGGACGTCTTGCGGATCCAGGCCGCCACCGAACGTCTGCGAGATCGTCTCCGCTTTGCGCCGGTCGCACTTGCGCCGGCTGGCGATCAGCACGGCGGCGCCGCCGACGATGCCGGTCGTCGCTCCGGCCCCGAGGCCGGCCACCAGGGTGGTGGTGGATAGGTGCGGGAAGAACGTCGCCGCGGTCAACGCGAGCGACAGCAACACCAGACACCACACCGTCGACCAGGCAACGATGTTCTGCCGCAACGTGTTTGTCCATGGCCCCAGAACCGCGCGGTCATTGCACAGCAGGACCAGGAACACGGTCGCCGAGGGCAACAGGATCCCGGCGAGCGCCTGCACGCCCTGGGTCACCAGGCCCAGGACCTGATCAGGACTGAACGCAATTGCGGCCGACACCGCAAGGAGGACGGCGTAGCCGCCGTAGAACAGCGGCGCTTCACTGACTTTCCAGTGCAGCGAGTGCCGCTTGCCCATCGCGTCACCGACGGCATAGGTGGTGGCCAGGCCGATCGCATTCGCCCCGATCAACGACGCGTCGAGCAGGATGATCGCGAACAGCATGCCCACCGTGCCGCTGAAGTGGTTGGCCAGCCCCGTCGCCACCGCCCCCGCGTCGGTGAAGTGCCCGGCATCCGCGGAGCCGGACAATCCGAACGCGGTCACCGCCATCAGCGCTGTCGCGCCGACCATCACGACGACGATGCCGAGCACCAAATCGGCTCGCGCATAAGAAATCCACTGCGTGGTAATGCGCTTGTCGACCACGTTGGACTGCTGGAAGAACAACTGCCATGGCGCGACGGTGGTGCCGACGATCGCGACGATCAGCAACAGCACGGTGGCGTCGAGTCCGCCCGGGAACTGTGGCCGCAATCCCTCGACGGTCCCGGTGAGGGTCGGGTGCACCAGCAGCGCCATCGGGATGATCACCACGTTCACCGCGATTAGCAGGAACATCATCGCTTCCCAGCGGCGGAACGACCCGCCGGCCACGACGGCGAACAACAGCACCGCGGCGGCCGGAACGGCAATGACCTTGGGACAACCCAGGAAGCCGAGTGCCATTGATACGCCGATGAATTCGGTGACGATCGTCAGCGCGTTGAGAATCAGCAGATCACCGACGCTGAATGCCCCCCAGAATTTGCCGAAGCGTTCGAATATCAACCGCGCGTGCCCAACCCGCGCGACGGCACCGAGCCGCAGCACCATCTCCTGGTTTACATACAGCACCGGGATCAGCAGCGTCAGCGTCCACAACAGCTTCATCCCGTAGTCCTGCCCGGCCTGTGCGTAGGTCGCGACACCGCCGGCGTCGTTGTCACCAACCATCACGATCAAGCCAGGGCCACTGATGATCATCAACGTCCGCAGGCGCGTCCAGCGTCGGCGGGTTGCGCCATCGCCGTCGCGAGGAATCCGCCCGAAGGCACCGACGATGTCACCACTATGTGCCGTGTCCGCCACCGCGGTGTCGGCTACGACGGGAGTCGGCGGGGTTTGGGCGGGCGCGCGACCGGGCGGGCCACCGTGGCGCCGGGTGGTGATGGAAGTCATCGGATTACTCGCTATCTGAGTGAGGTTGGCATGGCGGGCGGGCCGATTCGGCCGGCGGGCGCCCGATCGACGCCTGCCCGCTGAATCGGTTAGTGACACGTTGCCGCTTAGTGCGGGTCGGTGATCACCGCAATGGGCATCCGCGCCAGATACGCGTCGGCTCGCTGCTGTGGGGTCATGGTGAAGGACGCGCTCAGCTTGCCCGACAGCCTACGGCCGGCGCGCAGCACCGACCGGCAGCCTTTGGCCATGCGGGTAAACTGTTGTGATGCAATACAATTCGTGGTGATCGTGGTCATTGTTTTCTCCTGCCGGCAGCCCGATCGACTTGCGTCACTTCGCCGTCGATGCGAGCGCCCGGCCAAGCGCCGCGTGAAACGCCTACGCGGCAACGGAAGTCCGGGAAAGCTCAGGCGGCAGAAATGCCGGAGCCGGATCGGGACAAGACGGATTTCGGATACGAACTATCGCCCGGACTACTCATCTCGCCCTCACCTCCTCACGGCCAGGACACACGCGGGTGTCATCAGGGTCACCTGTAAGAGGCAAGAACGCCCGGCGCCAATCGCTGGGCGCACCCCTCTCGTCGGAGCTTTGGCACTGCACAGCGTATCCGGACTACGCCCGGAAGCCACTTGGGCTCAACCCTTAGGCCGGGAAGAGCTGTCCTGACCCGGGGCGTCTTTCGACGTTCGGGGTCAGTGGCCTGTATCCATGCAGACGCCTCACCTACCGAGGTGCTTGCGGGTTTAATGCTTACACCGGTATCGGCGGCTCGTCAAACGGGATGTCGCCGAGGCCGACAAGGTGCGGTTAACTGTCACTCGACGCAATGGAAGGAGGCGGCAGGCCCGGTGAGTTATGAGCTGACGATGAAGCTGGAAGCTATGGCGTCGGCGGCGCATGTCCTGGCAAACCAGGCCGACGAGCTGCAAGAGGAATTGGACAGCATCACCTGCGACTGGCGCGAGCTGTCGTCCACGTGGACCGGTGTTGCGGCGTCGGCTTTCGAACCACCTTGGGAGGAATGGCATGCCGGTGCTGTGAAGTCGGCGGAAATCTTGTCGGAACACTCGCAGCTACTGATGCAGTCGCTGGACCTGATGCTTGACCATGAAAGCACCGCGGTGAAGGCTTTCGAGGCCCTGTATCGGAAGGGGCCAGCGGTTTGAGTCGGCGCTACACGGTCGATTTGGATGCTCTCTCGGCCTTTGCCGATCGGCTGGCAAAGTTCACTGCGCGTGCTGAACAGATCGCTACCGCCGTAGATCAATGTGTGGCCGAGCTGCATGGCAGCTGGCTTGGCCAGGGCGCGGACGCCGAACGCGAATACCACCAAAGGTGGACGGCTGCCGACAAGCAGATGCGTGAAGGTCTCGATGACCTACGAAGAAACGCTGAAGTGGCGCACCGTAATTACATCGGGGTGGTGCAGCTCAACACCACGATGTGGCCATGACTCAAGACGTCGATCCTGAGATCGTCGCCGAGGCCGGACGGGTCTACGGCAAGGTCTACGACGCCGCCGCGGCTGCGGTGCACCACCTATCAGGGGTGCTAAAGGGGTCTGCCGGCATGGGCGGCACCGACAATGCCGGCCACTCTTGGAGTCTCAAGTACGACGCGCTAGTTGGCGGACGTGCTGGTGGAGCCGGACTCATGGAAGCGGCCACCGCCACGATCATGGGTGCAGCCCAATGTTCGGATCTATTGGCCACCACGGCGGTGAACCACCAAAACGCTGATCAGCAGTCGGCGATGAATAACGCTGGTGCACCGGCGTTTCCGCCCACCGCCAAGCCGATGTTCTTGGTGCCGGCGATTCCTTCGGCGGAGGGCGGGCACGATGATGTTCCCGGGTGGTGGCACACCATTCAGGCATACGTGCAGGGTGAAATGTGGCCAAATGGCCACCAGGACAAGCTGCGTGCGGCCGCTGACGCCTGGCATGCGGCCGCCCGTGAATTGCGCTCGGCGGCCGATATCGCCAACGACGGTGTTATCGAGTCGGTGCGGGCGCAAAAGTCACCCGAGTTCCCGGTAGCGGCCACCAACTGCACCCTGGCGCGCGATTCGCTCAAAGCCGTCGCCGAGGGGTTTGATGCCGCGGGCAAGGCGTGTTCGGACTACGCGCAAGCAATCGATGACGCGCACTCGAAGATCCTGCACGAGATGGCGGTGCTCGGGGCGACTGTCGCAGTTACCGAGGTCGTTGCGGCGGTCTTGATTCCGTTTACCGCGGCCATAAGCGAGGGTGTGTCGAAGGTCGTCGATGTAGCACGTTTGACGGCCACCGGAGCACGGATCGCGACGATCATTCGAGAGTTTCGGGTAGCGGCCGAAGCCTCTAGCCTGCCGACCGTGAGCGCCCTCGGCAACGCCGCCCGGGCTGTGGGGGAACTCTCCCCGCTGCTGGCCGCCCGCGCGCAGCTCTTCTTGGCCGAGGGAACGGTCCCCGGACTGTTAGGCACCGAGGGACTGGACCTGCTATCGCGCCCCTACATCAGGGTCGGAACGCGACAAGCTGTCGAGGCAGCAGCCAGGAAGACACCTGACGGCAAGTATTACGTCAGTGCCACCGATGAGAACGTGTTAATCCCGGTTTCCAAACAATACGAGGATGCGATCTTGAACCTACCGAAGAGCGCGGACGGCAAGTATTACCTCGGCACCGACGGCGTCCGCTATCCGGTCGATCCCACCTACCACCTCGGCCACGTCGGCGGTCAGGAGTGGTGGCGCATTCGCGACACGGCAATCCAGCAGCACTGGACACGCCAGCAGCTCATCGAATATTGCAACCGTCCCGAGCTTTATCAACTCGAAGACGCACCAGGAAACCTCAGCCACGCATTCGAACTACCAAGGGAGGCAGGATGAACGCAAACGATCGTGACCGCGCGGGCCGAACCCCGCTGCACTACGCCGTCATTGACGCGCCGGTGGGCCTGGACCATACGACGGCACTCAAGGATCCCGCGTTGAAAACCGAAAACCACCACAAGATAGTGGAATTCATCCTGGCCAACTCTCGCAGGCTGTTAGACGCCGGCGCCGACGTCAACGCCATCGACGAGCAAGGTTGCACACCGCTGCATTTTGCAGCCAAAGGAGAAAGCGACGAAGTAGTCCGGCTCCTGCTGGATGCCGGCGCTGACGTCAACGCCAGAAATGACAAGGACGAGACGCCGCTATACAACGCCGTTCGCAACACCACTCCCGCCGCCCTCGCCATCATGCGACTGCTTCGTGAAAGCGGGGCCGATCCCACCATCGAAACAGCTAACGGATCGACCGCACTTCGATTCGTCAGCCGCTACGGCAAGCCCGAGGAAAAGGAAGTATTCGCCGATCTGCTCTAGGTCTGGATAGCAGCTAGGCCAGGTCGAAGATGCACCAGGATGAACACAAACGATCGTGACCGTGCAGGTCGTACCCCGCTGCACTACGCCGTCATTGACGCGCCGGTCGGGCTAGACCATACGACGGCACTCAAGGATCCCGCGTTGAAATCCGAAAACCACCGCAAGATAGTGGAATTCATCCTGGCCAACTCTCGCAGGCTGTTAGACGCCGGCGCCGACGTCAACGCCATCGACGAGCAGGGTTGCACACCGCTGCATTTTGCAGCCAAAGGAGAAAGCTACGAAGTAGTCCGGCTCCTGCTGGACGCCGGCGCCGACATCAACGCCGGGAGCAACAGGGGTGAAACACCCCTACTCAACGCCGTGACGAACACAACGCCGGCAAAGCTTCCCATCGTTCGGTTGCTTCGCGAACATGGCGCCGACCCGACGGTGATCGCACACGATGGCTTCAGCGCCCTCAAATACGTTCAGCGGTACGGGAAACCTGAACTACGCGAAATATTCGCCGATCTGCTCTAAGCCAATCCGCGGCCGGCCCCCATTCACAGATTGCCGGCCCGACACGTAGAACCTCCGCAACAGCTGCCGCGCACCTGACTACCGCAGCGACTCCTCGAGCCAGGGCAACAGCCACTTCACGCCTTCCGGAGTGAGGTGGACGCCGTCGCTGCGCACCTGGATGGCGTCGACCTTGGCGGTGTAACCGCCGTCGGGACACAGCTTCTTGTTCAGGTCGATGATCCCGACGTTCGGGTGATCGCGAACCGTGTTGCGCAGCATGGTGTTCCATTGGTTGACCCGGTCGGGTTGGTCCTCCGGGTACAGGCGGCCGTCGGGTTTCTCACCGCCTCGGCTGTAGGGGACGGTGGCCACCATCACCCGGACACCGCTGGAGCCGACGATGTCGAGGGCTCGTTGCAGCTCGAAATTGAGGTATGCGTCGAAGGTCGGGTCACCGATGTGGGTCCACTTTCCTTCGTTGACCCGATCCACGGTCTCCCACCGGCCGATGATCAGCAGCGCGACATCGGGTTGGTCCTGGCTGATCTGTGTGGACCACCTGCTGGGCCAGCCGTCGCATTCCGATCTTTGCTCCAGGGTCTGGCCGATGTACCGATACGGCGTGCCGCGCACCAGGCTGCACCCGATGACCGTGTGGTCGAGGAATCGGAATCCGGGTGTGGCTGGCAGGTAATGCATCATGGTCCAGCCGATCGAATCACCGAACACCGAAACGGTGAACGGCCGGTTGGGATCTCGCGGGCCGGTGGTCGGCCCTGGCCGGCTCGGTCCCGGCGGCGACGGGGATACCGCCGCAACCGCCGAAACCCCCGGCGGCAGACCAACTTCGCGCAGACCGGGCCCGGTTGCGACGGGCACGACCAGCATCGTCGCCGCGGCCGCGGTCGCCACGGTTGCCGCGGCCAGCGGCAGCAGCGGAACACCCGCGGGTCGCCAGCGGCGGATGGGTTGTTCGATCAACCACCATGATGCGGCGGCCAGGGCCACGGTCGCGCCACAGCGCACGCCGAGCAGTTGGAATCCGGTCCATCCGGTGTGTTCGCCGTTGAGCGCCAGGAAGATCGGCCAGTGCCACAGATAGACGCCGTACGAAATGGCGCCCAGCCAGACCAACGGCCGCCACGCCAGCAGCCTCGCCACCGCTCCGCGCTGCTCGAGCGCCACCGGGGCGACCACGAAGACGGCGGCCACGGCCACGACGAGCAGCAGACCGTGCCGGAATTCGGCGACGCTGCCGGTCGCGAAATGAGTCAGCGCCGCCAATCCGGCCACGCCGATGACCGGCAGCAGCCGGGCCATTCGCCGCCCCCACCGGCTCCGCACCAGGCACCAGCCGCGGTTCAGCGCGGCCCAATCCCGAACCAGCAGAGCCGATGCCGCAGCACCGATCAACAGGGCCTGGGCGCGCGTGTCGGTGCCGAAATAGATTCGGTCACGCGTCGCCGCGGAGACGAATACGATGGTCGCGACGGCCGAGGCCAGAGCGCCCAGGGTGGCGATCACGAAGGCGGCGAACCGGACGTGGCCCAGCGTGGTCTTGGCAAAGTAGCGTTTGGCCCGGGCCGCCAGCAGCAAGGTCACCGCGATCAGCAACACCGGCCAGGCGATGTAGTACTGCTCCTCCACACCCAGTGACCAGGTGTGCTGCAGCGGTGACGGCGGGGCGCCCTGAGTGAAGTAGTCGGTCTTCTGCGCCACGAACCGCCAGTTGGCCATCCACAGGAAAGCGGCGATCGCGTCGCTGCGCAGACCTGTAAGCGCTTGGTAGGGAAGGAATTCGCGGGCCGCGGTGACGGTGAGCACCATCAAGACCAACGCCGGCAGCAGCCGCCGGGCACGGCGAATCCAGAACGCGGTCAAGCTGATGCGGCCGGTGTGCCGCAGCTCATCGAGCAGCAGCGAGGTGATCAGGAACCCGCTGAGGACGAAGAAGATGTCGACACCGATGAACCCGCCGCCCATGCCGGGAATGCCGCCGTGCCCGGCCAGAACCAAGGCAACCGCGATCGCGCGCAGTCCGTCCAGCGCCGGGATGCCGCCGTGACGCTCAGGCCGATCCGGGCCGGCTCGCCGCCCAGCACGGTGTACCGGGGCCACCCAGCGGGGTCGTGGTGCCGAGCGTGCCGGTACGGAATGCTTCCCGTCCGGCTCAGTGCTCGCTGTTAGCGCGCCCTGACCATGTTGCCGCCCGGCGCCGTCGTTGCTGCCGATACGTCGTTGCCCCTCCTCTTGATCCCAGCCAGCTTAGCTACGGCGGCGCCGAAATCCTTCGAAGACACGCGCGGACGGGCTCATTCAGCGATGTCGGCCTCCACGCCCAGTCCCAGTTCGTCGAGCACCTCGGCGGTATGTGCGCCCAGTTCGGGGGCCGGGCCGGCGACCCGGCCGGGCGTTCGGGAAAACCAGGTCGGCACACCGGGAAAGCGCACCGCGCCATGGGCGGTGGCCACCGTCTCGAAGAAACCCACGGCGTTGAGGTGCGGATCGTCGAACAATGCCGCGGGGCTGGACAACGGCGACGCCGGTATCTCCAGCTTTCGGAACAGCTCGAGCCATTCCCGGGTGGTGCGCTGGGCAATCGTTTCGGCCAGTAGCGCATACACCGTGTCGATCTCGCGCGCCCGTCCCTCCAGCGTGGCGTAACAACCGCTGGCCCAGGCCGGTCGCACCGCGTTGACGAACGCCGCCCAATGCTTGTCGTTGTAGATCAGCGCGGCGATGTAGCCGTCACTGGTTCGGTACGGCCGCCGGTTGGGCGCCACCGTGCGGGGATAGACCGCCGGACCCAACGGCGGATCGAACATGGCGCCGTTGGCGTGCTCCACCAGCATGAAGGAGGCCATCGTTTCGAACATGCCGACCTCCACTTCTTGCCCTTCGCCGGTGCGTTCCCGGTGGAACAGGGCCATCACCGTGGCGTAGAGCGCGGTCAGACCGGCGACCTTGTCGGCCATAATCGTTCCCACATAATTGGCTTCACCGGTCAGCTGCTCCTGGACGAACGGCAAACCGCAGGCCGCCTGGATGGTGTCGTCGTAGGCCGGCAGATCCCGGTTGGGTCCGCGCCGGCCGTATCCATAGCAGTTCGTGTAGACGATGTCCGGATTGATGGCAGCCACCTCGGGGTAGCCGAATCCGAGCCGGGTGATTGCTTTGGACCGCATCGAGTGGATGAAGACGTCGGCCTGTTCGACGAGGGTGCGTAGCGCGGCTTTGCCGGATTCGGACCGCAAGTCCACGGTGATGGCACGCTTGCCCCGGTTGACATTGACGAACACACCGCTCATGCCGCGGGCCGGCCCGACCGAAATGTAGCGGGTGTCATCACCGTCCGGCGGTTCCACCTTGATGACGTCGGCGCCCATGTCGGCCATGATCTGGGTGCAGTAGGGCCCCATCACCATTGCGGTCAGATCGACGACACGCACCCCGACCAGTGGGCCCGCGCTGTTGCTAGGCATCTGGCAGACCTAACCTGCGCGTGGTTATTTCGAAGCTGTACCGGAGATGTTCGCCGTGACCGTCGGGCACCACCGGAAACACCAACGGGTCGGCGAGGTCGCGGATGTCGGCGAGGCACTCGGCCACGGCCTCGATCGACCACGACGGACGGTGCACGCCAGCCGATTCGGCGACCACCGCTCTGGCGATCCGGCCGGCGATGGCGATCAGCATCTCACCGGTGACCGGGCACGATTCGTGAGCCAGCAGCCCGACGACGGGTGCCACCAGGTCCGCACCCATCGGTGGGTACGCCGAAATATCCAGTCCGTCGGCCATTCTCGTCACGGCCGCGGGAACGATCACGTTGCAGAGCACTCCGTCCGGGGCGCCTTCGAGCGCCACGGCATGAGACAGGCCGATCAGGCCCGCTTTGGCGGCAGCGTAGTTGGCCACGCCGTGATTGCCGTAAAGACCGCCGATCGACGACGTCAGCACGATGCGGCCGTAGTGCGCCTCGCACATCGGCGGGAACGCCGGCCGCACCACGTGAAACGCCCCGCGCAAGTGCACGTCGATGACGGAATCGAAGTCCCGGTAACTCATCTCCTTCAACGAGGCTCGCCGCACCGTGCCGGCGTTGTGGATCAGGACGTCGATCCGCCCGTAGCGGTCCAGCGCCGTCCGGATGATCGCCTGGCCGCCGGCGGGGGTGGCCACCGACTCGACAGATGCGACGGCGTCGCCGCCGGCCGCCCGGATTTCGGCCACCACCTGGTGCGCCGGGCCGGGGTCCATACCATCGCCGGTCAGACTGGAACCGGTGTCGTTGACGACGACATTGGCGCCCCGGGAAGCCAGCAGTAAGGCATAGGCGCGGCCCAGGCCGCGGCCGGCCCCCGTGACCACGGCCACTCGGTCGTCGAATCTGAGCTGGCTCATCAGGATTCCAGGGCGAGGCCGTCCAGGCCGCCTTGGTCGCGCCAGCCGGCCAACAGGTCGCTGAACGCGTAAAAGCCCGGCCCATACGGCTCGCCCAGATGCGATCGGATACCTTCGGTGCCGCCACCTTCGTTGTTGTAATAGCCCGGCGTGCATTCCAGGTCGAACGCGCTGTTGTCGATCGCCGTTTCCCTTATGGTCCGACACCAATTGTCTTGTGCCTCTTGGGTCGGCTCCACCGTCGTCGCACCACGCGCTAGGGCTTGCGAGATGATGTAAGCGATGTGCTCGCCCTGCAGTTCGTAGTTGGCGGCGATGTTCGCCGAGATACCGACCTGGGTGAACCCGGTGAAGAACTGGTTGGGGAAGCCGCGGCTGGTGAACCCGTGGAATGTCCGGTAGCCGTCGCGCCAATAGTCGAAAAGTGAACGGCCATCACGGCCTTCGATTGTGTCGATCGAGTAGCGGCGGCTGATCTCGGTGGTGATCTCGAAGCCGCTGGCATAGATGATGCAGTCGAGTTCGTACTCGATGCCATTGGCGACCAAGCCCTTTTCGGTGGCCCGCTGCACGCCTTTGGTCGCCGACACGTCGACCAGCGTCACGTTGGGACGGTTGAAGGTCTGCAGGTATTCGTCGTTGGTGCAGGGCCGCTTGCACAGGAACCGGTAGTACGGTTTGAGCGCTTCGGCGGTTTCGGGGTCTTCGACGATGCTCGAGACCCGGCGCCGCAGCCGCTCCATGACCTTGTAGTCCTCCTCCTCCCGGATCGCCATGAACTGCTCCGTGGTCATCGCCGCCGGGTCCTCGAGCGCGAGCACCCGCGCGGCGGTGTTGCGGCCGAGCTCGGTCCAGAAGTCGCAGACGTAGTCGGGTTGGCCGAGGGCCATTCCTTCGAACGTCCAGGCGTGGAAGTTGCGCTGCCGTTCCTTCTGCCAGCCGGGTTGCAGCGACTTCACCCACCCCGGATCGGTGGGCGCGTTGTTGCGCGGCCCGACCGACGATGGGGTGCGCTGAAAGACATAGAGGTGCTGGGCATACCGGCCCAGGTAAGGGACGATCTGGACGGCGGTTGCTCCGGTGCCCACCACCGCGACCCGCTGGTCGCTCAGCTTGACCAGGCCACCATTGCTGTCTCCGCCGGTGTAGTCGTAGTCCCAGCGGGAACTGTGGAAGCTGTGGCCCTTGAAGTCCTTGATGCCCGGAATGCCGGGGAGTTTGGGCCGGTGGAACGGTCCGGAGGCCATGACCACGAAACGGGCCCGCAGGCCGTCGTCACGGTTGGTGCCGACCCGCCAGCGCTTGATCGACTCGTCCCACCGCAAGGCCCGCACCTGGGTGGAGAAGATCGCCGAATCGTAAAGCCCGTAGTGCTTTCCGATGCGCCGGCAATGCTCGTAGATCTCGGTGCCGTCGGCGAACTTCTTGCTCGGCATGTAGTTGAGCTCTTCGAGCAGCGGTATGTAGCAATAGGATTCGTTGTCGCACTGCAACCCGGGGTAGCGGTTCCAATACCAGACACCGCCGAAGTCACCGCCCAACTCGATGATCCGGACGTCGTCTACGCCGGCCTTCTTCAGATACGCACCGCACAGCAACCCGCCGAAGCCCCCGCCCAGCACGACCACGTCGATGTCCGCCGAGATCGGATCGCGAACCAGCGGCGGCGAATGCGGGTCGGTTTCGTAATACCCCGCGAAGTCGTCGACGAGTTCGATGTACTGCTGGGAACCCTCCGGCCGCAGCCGCTTTTCGCGCTCGTGTCGGTACTTTTCTCGCAGCGCCGGGAGGTCGATATCCTGCGGCGTCTGCGTCGGCGGGCAGTCAGGGGCCGTCATGCCAGGGCGTTTTCGGGCAGCGCCGCCGGATGCAACGGCGCCTCCATCTCGTGGGCCGCGGGCAGCACCTCCGCCGCGAACAGTCGGGTGCTGGCCATCGCCTCCTCGTAGGGCATGGTGCCGAACTGCGGGACGATGGTCAGCTCGCAAAACGAGCACGCCTGTTGCGCGGCACGCAGCCGCTTGAAGATCTCCTCCGGCGTGCCGATCAGCAGGTTGGAGGCGTGATAGCCGGGCGTCTTGGGAACGCTCTTGGCGTCGCTCGGCGAGGGGCCGGTCACCGACGAGGCCAGCACGGCGGTGGCGCTGGCCTCGCGGGCCGCATAGGCTTCATAGCCTTTGACGCCCTTGAAGTTCGCCGCATCGGCGAATCCGTAGTGCACCGTGACATCGCGGTTCGCCGTCCAGATCCACTCCTCGGACTTGGCGGCGTCTTCGGGTTTGGCGGTGCAGTACATGAACATGACGTTTTTGGGCTGGCAGGGCGGCAGACCCTCTTCTTTGCGGAAGATGTTGACCTGCTGGACTTCCCGGCCGGCGTCCCCGATCGGCTTGTTGCCGACGAACAGCGGCACCATGCCGCGGCGGGCCAGGATCTCCAGCGACTCGGCCGTCGACGACGAACTGTAGATCCGGGAGAACAGATCACGGCTTTGCGGCTCGGGGCGCAGCGACATCTCCGGGACCGTGAAGATCTCGCCTTCGTAGCCGAACCGCTCGCCTGACAACGCCAACTGCAGGATGTCGAGGGTTTCGTTGAAACGCTGGCGGCTTTCCTCCCGCGGGACGCCGACGGCGGCGAACTCCCCTTTGGACACCCCGCGCCCGATCCCGATCGTGGTGTAGCGCCCGTTGGAAAGGATGTCGAGATAGGCGATCTGGTGTGCCAGCCGGACCGGATGCCACCAGGGCGCGACGACCACGAAGGTGCCCAGTCCGACACGCTCGGTACGTCCGGCGAAGTAACTGAGCGCCTGAATCGGGTTGGGTGTCATGCCGTAGGGCGTCCCGCAGTGCTCGGGCAGCCAGATGCCGTCGAACCCGAGCGGTTCGGCCAGATCACCGAGCGCGAGCGTGGCCTGGACGCACCGCCAGTCCGGGGTGGTGGGTGGCTGGCCGAAATCTCCGGCCAGCACGCGTTCCCAGTCGTGAGAGTTGTGTGCTCCCAGCCCGATATTGACCTTCATCGCATTATCTCCGTCGTCAATTGGCGTGGCGCACCGGCGCCCATATACATGGCGAGATTGCGGTGCAGGTTGGCGGTGCTGCGTTCCATGTAGGGGTTGGGCTTGGGGCCGGGGAAGCCCAGCGATTTCATGCCCTGCTGAACCGCGGCCATGTTGGAGAAGTCCTGCGGCAGCACACTGCGCCAACTCGGGTCATCGGGCGGCGCGTACACCCATTCGGTGTGCGGCTCTTCGCCTTTCGGGAACAGCTCATAGCAGGCGGCTTCGAAGATGCACTGGTCGGGTTGGTAGCCGTGCGGCCGGGCGCTATAGCACAGCGCGGTGGTGAGGCCCTGCCCGATCTGGAAGTTCGGAAAGATCTGCCAGGCGGTGCCGCTGCCGGCCAGGTGTTGGGGATCGATGGCCGGCCAGATCACGCCGCGGGCGGCGTCGTCACGGCGTGCCGAGGTCAGCCAGTGGTCGAGCACCTGACCGGCGGGCGTGTCCTCGGGCAGCTCGTCGACCAGCCGAAGTGCTGCGTCCACCAACGTCTTGGTGGTGGTCGCGTTGGTCTCATCCAAGGTGTAGCGCTGCATTTCGGCAGTGGACACCCGCGGGTCGGCACCGGTGCCGAGCCGGATCTTGGATTTGGTTTCTTCCAGGCCTTCCGGCGCGTCGTAGCCGATGTTGCTGTGCTTTCCATGCGCCCTGGCCCAGCCGCGGAAGTTGCCGAACTTGTTGAATTGCGGATGGGTGGTCGCTACGTGGTAGGTCTCGTTGAAGGCCTCCATCGCGACCTTCCAATTGCACTGGAAATGCAGCCACTTTCGCCATTTGCAGCGCATGTCCTGCAGGTTGAACGGGTCGAGCATGGTGGCGGCGGGCTCGAGATAGTCCCGTAACGGCTCAGCGGCGGGATCCATGTTGATCCAGATCCAGCCGCCCCAGGTGTCGACGTGCACAGGCGCCAGATGGGTGTTCTCCGGAGTCAGTGCGCCCTGCCAATCCTGTTGTTCGGGAATGTGGATGCAGTTGCCGTCCCGGTCGTAGGTCCAGCCGTGAAACCCGCAGACGAACGACTTCTTCTGCCCGCATGCGCTTTTAGCGCCCGCCGGGATATCCACCAGCCGGCGGCCGCGGTGCATGCAGACGTTGTGGTGTGCTTTGAGGGTGTCGGGTGCGGTGCGCACCACCACGATCGAGTCGTCGAGAATGTCGTAGGTCAGGTAGCTGCCCACCTTCGGCAGGTCTTCGACGCGACCGACTTGCTGCCATACCTTGCGCCACAGCTTGTCCCGTTCGGCGCGGGCGTAGTCTTCGGAAATGTAGGCTTCGACGCCGATCATGACCGGCGCGCTCATCTCGGCATCGGTTCCGGCCGGGTCCATCGAATTCTCCATCCAGCTCAGGCCTCCCAGCGCTTGATCGCCGCGCGAAACGAATCGTCCTTGAGAAACAGCGAGGTGTTGTCGGCGCCCAGATGTCCCCACTTGAGGTTCAGGCCACCGTCGACCAGCAGCGTTTGCCCGGTGATGTAGCTCGACAGGTCGGACAGCAGAAACAGGATGACGCCGGCCACCTCCTCCGGCCGTCCGCGCCGTCCCATCGCAATGGCTTGGCGGTCGCGGTCGGGGTCCTCGTCGGTGTAGGTGCGCGACGCCGGCGTCTCGGTGACCCCGGGTGCCACCGCGTTGACCCGGATAGCGGTTCCGCTTGCGTCGCAAGCAAGTTCGAGGGCCATCGTGCGGGTCGCCGCCACAATCGCGGCTTTGGCGGTGCCATAGGCGATATGGAACGGCGCGGTATTCATTCCGCTGATCGAGGACAGGGAAACGATTGAGCCCGGCCGTTTTCGGCGTTTCAATTCCGCGGCCACCGCCTGGCTCATGAAGAACATCGTCTCCAGATTCCGGGTGAACAGCTCGCGCCAGTCGCTGCGGGTTACCCGGGTCGAGGGCATCCAGGTCGACGGGCCGGCGCCGCCGGCGACATTGACCAGCCCGTGCAGATCGCCGTCGGTGCGCCGGACCGCCTCCATGGTGGTGTCGACACCGTCGTCGGTGGAGACGTCGGCCGCCACCGGCACCACCGGGAGTCCCGCGGCGATCAACGGGTCCAGGGCTTGGTCGAGATTGTCCTGCCCGCGGCTCACCGCGACCACCGTCGCCCCCGCCTGGGCAACCAGGCGCGTCACGGTGGTGCCGATACCGCCACCTGCCGCACCGGCGATCACCACCACCCGTCCGGCCAATCTCAACAGGTCGTCACTCATGTAATTGTCCGGACAAGCATGTAATTGTCTGGACAAGGCAACGGCGTGCATCCACAGAAGAACATGATTCTCGTCAGCAGCGCGGCCCGTCAAGGTCGCCACTGACTGCGGGCGTCATATTGTCTGGACCAGCGATCGATTGCTATGGTCCGAGCAGTGATAGCCGGAACCGGATCGAGACACCACACGGCCCACTCGCAAGGCCGCTACCAAGCCGTGCGGCCGCCACGTGTCGCGGAAGGCTGGAGCCTGACCCGGCTCACCGCACCCAGCCGCCTGTTCGGCGCCAACGGTTTGCGCACGGGTCCGGACGGTCGGGTGTACATCGCGCAGGTGACCGGCAGCCAGATCAGTGCGCTCGACATGGCGACCGGGTGCCTCGACACCATCAGCCCCAAAGGAGGCGAGATCGTCGCACCCGACGACATCGCCTTCGACCCGGACGGCAACCTTTACGCGACCGAGGTGATGGACGGGCGGGTCAGCCTGCGGGACAAGGCCGGCCGCACCCGGGTGCTTCGGGATGACGTGCCGTCCGCGAACGGGATCACCTTTCATCGGGGCCGGTTGTTCGTCGGCGAATGCCGCGAAGCCGGGCGCCTGCTGGAACTCGACCGCAACGGTGGTGAGCCGCGGGTCCTGCTGCAAAACGTGCCGTTACCCAACGCCATGGAGGTCGGGCCGGACGGGTTGTTGTACTTCCCGGTCATGGCCGCCAACGAGATTTGGCGCATCGATCCCGACGGCGGCGTCCCGGAATGCGTGGCCCGTGAACTCGGCGTTCCCGACGCGGTGAAGTTCGATCCCGACGGCTACCTCGTCTCCACCCAGGCGCACACCGGTCAGGTGCTGCGAATCGATCCCCGCAGCGGGGACCGCACGGTGCTGGCGACACTGAATCCCGGTCTGGACAACCTGACTTTCGCCGGTGAGCGGCTGTTCGTCTCGAATTTCACCGGCGAGATCACCGAAATCCGTCCCGACGGAACCACCCGCGCAACACTGGCAGGTGGGTTGAACTGGCCGCTGGATCTGGCGGTCGGCGCCGACGGCAACCTCTACATTGCCGACGGGACCTACTTGTATGTTCTGCACCAAGGGGGACACCTGCGGGTCGCCGGAATGTTGTTCACCCCAGGATATCCCGGCTTCCTGCGAGGTGTGACGGCCGTTGGCCCAGGGGAATTCGTGGTCACCACGTCCAACGGCGAGGTGGCCCGCTACCGGCCGCAAGACAGCGAAAGCGATGTTCTGGCAAACGGTTTCGACCAACTCTACGGTGTGACGGCGGCTCCCTCCGGCGCCGTGGTGGTGGCCGAGCTGGGTACCGGACGGCTGCTGTCGATCGGTCGCGACCGGGTCGAGGTGCTGGCGTCGGGCCTGAGCGAGCCGGTTGGTGTCGCGTTCGCAGCCAGCGGAACCTGCCTGGTCTCCGAAGCCGGCGCCGGACGGGTGCTCGGTCTCGGCGGCACCGGCACACTGCTGGATGGGCTGCAACGTCCCCAGGGCATCCTGGCGCTCGACCGGCACGTCTACGTCGTCGACGCCGGTGCACACGAACTCGTCCGTTTCGACCTTGACAGCGGCGCCCGGCACACCATCGCGTCCGATCTGCCGGTCGGCGCTCCACCGGGGGTCATACCCAAGCCGCTGCACGGGATGCCGCCGTTCTCCGGACCACAGGGTCCGTTCGCCGGCATCGCCGCCGGGCCCGACGGCACCCTGTATGTGTCCGCGGACGCCGACGGCAGCGTACTGGCCTTGCGCCGGGAATCCTGAAGGACGCCAACGTTGTCCGATCCCAAGGCGATCGACCACCGCTATCTGCAGGTGGCACGCACGTTACGCAAAGAGATCGTCGACGGTGTGTATCCGGTGGGCTCGCAGTTGCCGACCGAGCATGAGTTGTGCGAGCGGTTCGCGGTGAGCCGCTACACCGTTCGTGAGGCTTTGCGCCGCCTGCGCGACGACAACCTGGTGTCGTCGCGGCCACGCACCGGAACGCTCGTCATGCCGCGACCGTCGGCGGATTCCTATGTGCAGCATGTCATGTCGATCAACGACCTGCTCGCGTTCGCCACCGGCACCCGGTTCGCGATCGAATCCATCGCCATGGTCACCGTCGACGACGAGTTGGCGGCCCACACCGGCCTCGCCGGCGGCGAGCAGTGGCTGGCCGTCCGCGGATTCCGGCTGAATGACGGCGCCGAGCCGGCCGAGGCCGCGCTGTGCCGCACGGAGTACTACATCAACCGCGCGTTTGCCGCGGTCGGCAGGCTGCTGCAGCGCCACCACGGTCCCATTTTCCCGCTGATCGAAGACCTGTTCGGGCTCAGTATCGTCGAGGTTCATCAAGAGATTGCCGCGGACCTCATTTCACCGGTGTTGGCCCACGGCCTCGACGTCGAACCGGGTACACCTGCCCTGCGGGTGCGGCGTACCTACACCGCGTCGGACGGGCGGGTCGCCCAGGTCACGCTCAACACCCATCCTGCGTCGCGGTTTCGGCATTCGATGACGATGCGGCGGATGCGCGGCTGACCATGGCCGCAGACCGGAAGCTGATCGGCGGCCGATGGATCCGTTGGGATGACGAACGCGCCGCCGAGGCGTACGCACGCGGCTGGTGGGTGGGAGAAACGCTGGCCGACGCGCTGCGCCGGGCCGCGCGGAACGCTCCGCACCGGGTGGCGCTGGTCGACGGCGATCAGCGGCTGGATTGCGAAACCCTGCACCACCGGGCAACGACGCTGGCACACACGCTATACGCGCGGCTGCCGCCGCATAGTGTGGTGTCGTTCATGCTGCCCAACTGGCACGAGGCCGCGGTGATCTATCTGGCCGCGACGCTGGCGGGGATGGTGGCCAACCCGATCCTGCCGTCCCTGCGGGATCGCGAGCTGCGCTTTATCCTCGAAGACTCTGCCAGCCGAATAATCTTTGTTCCTTCGCGTTTCGGCACCCAGGATTACCTTTCGATGGTGCGCCGGGTGATCGCCGGGCTGGCGTCGCCGCCCGATGTCGTCGTGCTGCGCGGGAATTGGGATGCCACTCAGATTCCTTTCCGGTCACTGTTCACCGTTACGGCGCCGGAAACCCCGCTGCCTGAGCTGGATCCCGACGCTGTACGGATGATTCTGTACACCTCGGGAACCACCGGACGCGCGAAAGGCGTCCTGCACACTCATAACTCGATTCACGCGCTGATCCGTCAGATCGGTGAGCACTGGCTGATCGAGCCGGACGACACGTTCCTGGTTCCGTCACCGATCGCCCACATCGGCGGCTCCATCTACGCGTTCGAATGCCCGCTGCTGCTGGGTACGACCGCGGTGCTGATGGACCGGTGGAACGCCGAGCACGCACTGCGGCTGCTGCACGCCGAACGCTGCACCCATATGGCCGGCGCCACCCCGTTTTTGGAGCAACTGCTCGCCGCCGCGCAACCAGCCGATGCCAGGCTGCCCGACCTGAAGCTGTTCGTGTGTGGCGGCGCGTCCGTATCGCCGTCGCTGATCCGCAGGGCGAGCGCGTATTTCGGACCGGCCGTCGTCACCCGGGTGTACGGCTCGACAGAGGTGCCGGTCACCACCGTAGGCTCACCGGATGACCTCGACCACGCCGCTAACACCGACGGCCGGGTCGGCCTCGCCGACGTCAAGCTGGTGTCCGGGGAGATCTTGGTCCGCGGCCCGCAGATGCTGGCCGGCTACCAGCACCCCGACGACGAGGCCGGATCCTTCGACGCCCAAGGCTATTTCCGCACCGGAGACCTCGGACGCTGGGTCGACGACGACTACCTGGTGGTCACCGGGCGGGCCAAGGACGTCATCATCCGCAACGGCGAAAACATCTCCCCGAAGGAGGTCGAGGACATTCTGGCCAACCATCCCGGCATCGCCGAGATCGCGATCGTCGGACTGCCCGACGAGCGCACCGGGGAACGGGCCTGCGCCGTCGTCGTACCCACCCACCCGCCGGGCCCGGATGTCAACGGATTGCGCAGCTTCCTCGAGGCCGCCGGCGTGGCCCGGTTCAAAGTCCCCGAACAGGTGGTGATCTGGGATGTCCTGCCGAAGAACGACGCGGGCAAGGTTCTCAAACACCAGATCAAGGCGGCACTGATGAAAAGCGGGCAGTGAGATGCAGGTAGCCATCGTCACGGGCGCAACCGGTGGAATCGGGTTCGGTTGCGCGACAAGGCTAGCCGAGATGGGTATGGCCGTCATGGCTACGGGACGCAATGCGGACAAGCTCACCGCGCTGGCACACACCATCGGCGATCCGGACCGGGTGACCACTCACGCCGTAGACCTGACCGATGACGACGCCCCCAGGCAGATCACCGGCGTCGCGGTAACCCGCTGGGGCCATATCGATTTCCTGGTCAACGCCGCCGGGGTGGGCAGCCCGAAGCCGCTGCACGAGACCGACGACGAAGCGCTGGACTACTTCCTGAACTTGATGTTGCGGGCGCCCTTTCGCCTCACCCGCGAAGTGTTGCCGCACATGCCCGCGGGCTCCGGGATCGTCAACATCACCTCGACGTTCGCTGTCGTCGGCGGTATGCGCGGCGGGGCCTATTCGGCGGCCAAGGGTGGGCTCGCCGCGCTGACCACCCACATCGCCTGCCAATACGGGGCGCAGGGAATACGGTGCAACGCCGTGGCTCCCGGGGTCATTCAGACACCCATGACCGAGCATCGGCTGCGGGACGAGCGGTTTCGGCGGATCAATGTCGAGATGACGCCGCATACCCGGCTGGGGACCGTCGACGACGTCGCCAGCACCGTGGCGTTCCTGTGCTCCCCGGGCGGGTCCTTCATCAACGGTCAGACGATCGTCGTCGACGGTGGCTGGAGCTCCACGAAATATCTCTCCGAATCGGCGCTGACCACGCGGTGGAAGTCCGAGTAGCAGAGAACTACTCCGAAATGCGGGCTAGCAGTTAGCCCGTGGTTGACGGAGCTACTCCGTTTCGTCGTCGTCGTCGCCGTCGCGGAGCAGCTTTTCGGGGTGATGAAGCGTGTTGGTGCGGGGTTGGCCGCGGTCTTGGTGGGTTGGGGGGAGCCATTCGGTGTCGCCGTGGGTGTTTTTGCGGGTGGTCCAGCCTTGGTCGGCCAGTTTGTGGTGGGGTCCGCAGGCGAAGGTGAGTTGGTTGCTGTCGGTGGTGGCGGATTGGGCGTAGGGAATCACGTGGTGGACTTCACAGTAGTAGCCTTTGACGTCGCAGCCCGGGGCTGAGCAGCCACGCTCCTTGGCATACAAGACAATTCGCTGCCCGGGTGAGGCCAGCCGCTTGCTGTGATACAGCGCCAACGCCTTGCCCTGATCGAAGATGGCCAAATAGTGGTGGGCGTGGCGGGCCAGGCGGATCACATCCGACATCGGCAAGGTGGTGCCGCCGCCGGTCAGTGCGGTGCCGGCGGCGGACTCCAAATCCTTGAGCGTGGTGGACACGATGATGCTGGCCGGCAGCCCGTTGTGTTGGCCCAGGTCGCCGGAGGCCAGCAGCGCGCGCAGCCCGGCGGTGAGCCCGTCATGGTGGCGTTGGGCGGCCGAGCGGGTGTCGGCCTCGATGGCGTCTTGGCTGGGACTGCCCTCGACACAGGGGGTTTGGGATTCGGGGTTGCACATGCCCGGGGCGGCCAGCTTGGCCAGCACCGCTTCCAGGGTGGCGCGCAGCTCGGGGGTGATCAGCCCGCGCAGCTCCGACATGCCGTCGGCTTGCTGGCTGCCCAGGCTCAGGCCGCGCCGCCGCGCCCGATCCTCATCGCGGTAGCTGCCGTCGGGGTTGAGGCAATCGGTGAGGGTGGCGGCCAGCTCGGCGAGCTGTTCGGGGCGAAACTGGCTGGCTT
>NZ_UPHQ01000187.1 GCF_900566055.1 Mycobacterium innocens | reverse complement strand
CACACCAACGTGATGACAACGCCGCGATCAACCTCGCACGCTACGAGGACACCATTAGCGTCGTCGGCCCAGTTGGGGCCGCCGTCAAGCGTGGAGCCGACCGTAAGACCGGGCCTGGCCCGGCCGGTGGCTGTGAAGCGCGGAAGGGACGCAGCCGCAAGGCTGCCGAACAACCCCGAAATGGGGTGCGAGTCGCGTGACCACTAAAGATCACTCACTCGCAACGGGCGCACAATCTCCGGCGCCCGCGCCACCGTGGTCGCCAGTGCCCCTGCCGCGCAGGCTCGTTGCAACGCGCGCAGTCGTTGGGCCGGCGAAGCCGGGTTCGGTGGCCAATGGGCAGCCAGCACCCCGGCGAATACGTCACCGGCTCCGGTGGTGTCCACCGCGGTTACTGCGGGGGCGGCCACGTCGAGTTTGCCGTCGACACCGACGTAGCGGGCACCGCGCGCGCCGCGGGTGACCACCAGGTGGGCCGGCGACCAACGCCATTGCTGGGCTTCGGACTCGTTGGCGATCACGACGTCGGCCACCGCTGCCAATTGGGGCCCGGCGCCGTGCAGTCGGCCGGCCGGGGAGGCATTGACCATCACGACCGCCCCGACTGACCGGGCCTGCCGGGCCGCGGCCACCGCCGCGTCCGGCGGAATCTCCAACTGGGTCAGCAACACGTCGCAGTCGCCGACCGCCGCGGGCGGCAGCTTCAGCTGCCCATTCGCGCCGGGAGCCACCACGATGCTGTTCTCGGCGCCGGTGTCGACCACAATGATCGCCGTCCCGCTCGGGCCGGGCACCCGGACCATTCCGTCAATGCCGACACCGTTGGCCAGCAGGTGGCCCCGCAGCTGGTCGGCAGCCGCGTCGTCGCCCACGGCGCCGACGAACTGGACGTGCGCGCCCGCGCGTGCGGCGGCCACCGCCTGATTGCCGCCCTTGCCCCCGGGCGCACAGTTCAGTGACGACGCCAGCACCGTCTCGCCCGGGCGCGGCAGCGTGGTGACGGCGAACGTCAGATCCATGTTCAGGCTGCCCACCACACAGACTCGCCGCGCCGTCATTGTGTCGACGTTAACAACGCTCGGCCCTGGTCATCACATTGTCGGCAAACATCGTTTACTCGCGCGTGTCGGCGCTAGTCTGCGAGGTGATTCGGTGCGTTGTAGGAAGGAAGCCGGTGATATCGGGCGAGGCGACAGATTCCGTGCCGGAGGCACCCGCCGCCCCGGTCCACACCAGCATCATCCCCAAGAGCCTGAGGAAGGAGAGCCGCCGCCGGCCGCGGTTCCGGGTGAGCATCCAGTCCAAGCTCATGGTCCTGCTGCTGCTGTCGAGCATCGTTTCGGTGGCCGCGGTCGTTATCGTCGGTTACCAAACCGGCCGTGCCTCACTACGGGAAGCAGCATACGAACGGTTGACCGAGTTGCGCGAATCGCAGAAGCGGGCAATCGAGACGCTGTTTGCCGACCTGACGAATTCGTTGGTCATCTATGCGCGGGGATTGACGGTGGTGCAGGCGGTCGCGCAGTTCACCGCCGGGTTCGACCAATTGGCCGACGCGACCATCAACCCGGCCCAGCAGCAGGCGATTGTCAACTACTACATCAACCAGCTCATCAAACCGGTGGAACGAACGACGGGCGAAAAGCTCGATATCACCGCGTTGCTGCCGGCGTCACCGGCCCAGAAGTATCTGCAGGCCTACTACACCGCGCCGTTCACGTCGGATCAGGACTCGATGCGATTCGACGACGCCGGTGACGGCAGCGCATGGTCGGCCGCCAACGCGCGATTCAACGGCTACTTCCGCGAAATCGTCACCCGGTTCGATTACGACGATGCGGTGTTGCTGGACACCCGGGGCAATATCGTCTACAGCCTGAGCAAGGATCCCGACCTGGGCACCAACATCCTGACCGGGCCGTACCGGGAATCCAACCTGCACGACGCCTACCTTAAAGCGCTGGGCGCCAACGCCGTTGACTTCACCTGGATCACCGACTTCAAGCCGTATCAGCCGCAACTGGACGTGCCGACGGCGTGGCTGGTGGCACCGGTTGAGGCCGACGGGAGAACCCAAGGTGTGATCGCGCTGCCGCTGCCGATCGCCAAGATCAACCGGATCATGACCGCCAACCAGCAGTGGCAGGCCGCGGGCATGGGCCGGGGCACGGAGACCTATCTCGCAGGCCCGGACAGTCTCATGCGTTCTGATTCGCGGCTCTTCGTGGAAGACCCCGACGAGTACCGGCGACAATCGGTGGCCGCGGGCACCCCACTCGACGTGGTGAACCGGGCGATCCAACTCGGTGGCACGACGCTGCTACAGCCCGTTGCAAGCGCGGGTTTGCGCGCCGCCCAGCGCGGTCAGACCGGAACCGTCACCGCCACCGACTACACCGACAACAAGGAGTTGGAGGCCTACGCGCCGCTGGATGTGCCCAATTCCGACCTGCACTGGTCGATTCTGGCAACACGCGACAACTCCGAGGCATTCGCCGCGGTGGCCGCGTTCAGCAGGGCCCTGGTGTTGGTCACCGTGGCCATAATTCTCGGCATCTGTGTCGCTTCGATGCTGATCGCCCAGGCGATGGTGCGGCCGGTCCGGCGGCTGGAGGCCGGTACCCAGAAGATCAGCGCCGGCGACTACGACGTCACCGTTCCGGTAACCACGCGTGACGAAATCGGTGATCTCACAGCGGCTTTCAACGAGATGAGCCGAAACCTGGAAATCAAGGAGGGTTTGCTCAACGAGCAGCGCCGGGAAAATGACCGGCTGCTGCTGTCGATGATGCCCGAGCCGGTGGTGCAGCGTTACCGCGAGGGGGAGAAGACCATTGCCCAGGAGCACCAAGACGTCACGGTGATCTTTGCCGACATCCTGGGGCTGGACGATATTTCCAGGGACCTCTCGGGCAACGAGCTGGTCGGAATCGTCGACGACTTGTTCCGGCAGTTCGACTCGGCGGCGGAATCCCTTGGGGTCGAACGGATTCGCACATTGCACAACGGCTATCTGGCCAGTTGCGGGGTGACCACGCCGCGGCTGGACAATGTCGCCCGGACCATCGACTTCGCGCTGGAAATGCGGCGCATCATCGACCGGTTCAACCGGCAAACGGGTCACGAACTCCGCCTGCGGGCCGGCATCAACACCGGCAACGTCATCAGCGGGCTGGTCGGCCGCTCCAGCGTCGTCTATGACATGTGGGGCGCCGCGGTGAGCCTGGCTTACCAAACGCACAGTGGCTCACCGCAACCCGGAATCTACGTCACCTCGCCGGTGTACGAGGCGATGCGGGATGTGCGGCAGTTCACCCCGGCGGGCACCATCTCCGTCGGCGGAGTAGACCAGCCGATCTATCGATTGTCGGAGCGATCATGAATGTCCTGAGTACGCCGTGGTTTTACTGGGCTGTCGCCATCGCCATCGGATTACCTGTCGGGCTGATTATCCTCACCGAGTTGCACAACTCTCTCGTCCGCCGCAAGAGCCACCTGGCCCGGCAGGTTGGCCTGCTGCGTAACTATCTGCTGCCGCTGGGTGCCCTGCTGCTGCTCCTGGTGAAGGCGTCCCAGATCCCCGCCGGAGACGGCACGGTGCGAATCCTGACCACGCTGTTCGGCTTCCTGGTGCTGGTATTGCTGTTGTCGGCGCTCAACGCCACGGTATTTCAGTCAGCGCCGGAAGACAGTTGGCGCAAGCGGCTGCCCACCATCTTCCTCGACGTGGCCCGGTTTGCACTGATCGGCGTCGGCCTGGCGATGATCCTGTCCTACGTCTGGGGGGTGCGGGTCGGGGGCATATTCACCGCTTTGGGGGTGACCTCGGTCGTCATCGGCCTGATGCTGCAGAACTCCGTGGGCCAGATCGTGTCGGGGTTGTTCATGCTGTTCGAGCAGCCGTTCCGGATCGACGATTGGCTGGACACGCCCACCGCGCGGGGGCGAGTTGTGGAGGTGAACTGGCGCGCGGTGCACATCGAGACCGGAACCGGCTTGCGGATCACTCCGAACTCGATGCTGGCAACCACGTCGTTCACGAATCTGTCCCGGCCGAGTGGCTCGCACAAATGCACGATCACAACGAAATTCGCCCTCGCCGACGCACCCAACAAGGTGTGTGCGATGCTGACCCGGGTTGCCGCGGGGCTACCCCAGCTCAAGTCGGGAACCATGCCGGAAACGGTCGCACTGGGTGGCGGCGAGTACCGCACCACCGTCCGGCTGAGATCGCCCGCCGACGACGGCGCCGCACAGGCGACATTTCTGCCGTGGGTCTGGTACGCCGCCCGACGGGAAGAGCTTCACCTCGACGAGGCCGATGACGAATTCTCGACGTCCGACCGCGTGCAGGACGCGTTGCGCACGATGGTGGGGCCGGAGCTGCGGCTGAGTCTGACCGAGCAGCAGTCGCTGGTTCCCTACGCGAGGGTGGTGCGCTACGGGGCCGACGAGATCGTGCAGCATGCGGGGGTCGTCCCCCAGGGGATGGCCTTCGTCATCGCCGGCAGCGTTCGTCTGACCGCGACCGCTGAGGACGGCTCCGTTGTCCCGATCGGCACGCTCAACCAGGGCGCCTTCCTGGGGGTGACCGCCCTGACCCGGCAACCCAACCCCGCCGGTGCGGTGGCACTAGAGGAGATGACCGCACTGGAGATCGACCGCGAACACCTCGAGCGCGTCGTCATGAACAAGCCGCTATTGCTGCAAGAGCTGGGCCGGCTCATCGATGAACGGCAAAGCAAGGCGCAGCGGGTGACACGGCGTGAGCGGGTGGGTTGAGCCACCGCCGGACCGGCGCACTGCTGGCTAAATGGTCACGCCCGTCATGTTCGTCGGGCGTGGGGATCGCGGCCGGTGCGCCGAGAACAACGTTAGCGCCACACCTTCTCGTGATTTTCCGCGCTGACGTCAATCTCACGCTTACCGGGTGAACCACTAAGCCAGCATCGAGTCGATAGCGGAGCGCGGGACCGATGCCTGGGTGGGGCCGGCGGACTCGGGCAACAGTTCACCCGGGTTGAAGAAAAAGGTCACCCCGTCATTGGTGATGGCGAAATTCTGGTAATTCGCCGGATCCAAACCGGCTGTGGGCGCTACCTGCTGTCCGGTCTGCTTTTGGAGTGCAGTTTGCACGATGGGGAAAACGGTCGGCAGCGGGTCGGTCTTGGGCTGCCACAGCGTGTCGTAGGTGATCGGCTTGCGATATCCCTGATCCCAGTTGAACCCCTTGTACTTCGTCGTCGGCTGCCCGTTGCCAACGTTCTGAACGACCTTGAGCACCAAGGACTGGGTGCCGCGAGGCGGTATTGCCGATTCGTAGTTGGTCGAGGTGATCTCCAACTGGTAGGGCGTATCGCGGGGAGCAGACGATTTGGCGACGTTGAGGAAGTCGTCTCGGGTCTGGGCGACGTAGCTTTGCAGCGACTTCTGGTCGGGGTAGTTACTCGGCAGACTGATGTTGATGGTGTATGCCGGGTCCGAAACCTGAATCTGGCACACCTGGCCGGTAGTGGTGCCCTTCAGCTCGTCGCAGTAGGTCTTGGGTGCGGCCGCGGCGATTCCGGGACTGCCGAGCGCGACGACGGCCAGGACAACCAGGGGCACTGTGATTCGCATGCGAGGTTCCCTCCGAGGCAAAGTTGCGGCGCCGGGGTAACGGACCAGTGTCCGGCTGCGGTGACGACCAAGTCGTCGACCAACCGGGCCATCAACCAACCGGGCCATCGACCAACATAGGCCATCGAGGCACCCGCGGCGTTCCTGGGGGCAGCGGACCCTGGGGCGGCATGTTTTCGGCCAAACCCGATTTTCCCTGCATTTTCGCGTTAGTCTGCTGCGTGATCTGCCGGTCTTGCCGCCGTAAGCGAAAGGAAGCCGAGTGACATCGGGGCAGCCAACGCAACCGGTATCCCAAGAAGAGCCCGCCCCAACCGGGAATCGTGGGCGCCGGCTGCTGCGGTTGTTCCGGATGGGCATCCAATCGAAGTTGTTGGTGACGCTGCTGCTGTGCAGCATCATGTCGGTGGCGATAGTCGGTCTCACCGGGTATGTGACCGGCCGCAACGCGTTACAGCAAGTGGCAACGGAGCGGTTGCTCGAATTGCGGGAGTCGCACAAGCGGCAGCTGGAGGGGCTTTTCGGCGAGTTCACCAATTCCCTGGAGGTGTATAGCAGCGGTTTCAGTGCCGTCCAGGCGATCGAGGCGTTCACCGACGGCTTCAACCAGCTGTCCAACGCCACGATCAGCCCGGCCCAGCAGGAGTCGATCGTCAATTACTACAGCAATGCGGTGGTCAAACCGATCAGTCAGCTGACCGGTGACGATGTCGACATCAATGCGCTGCTGCCGACCTCCAACTCGCAGAAGTACCTTCAGGCCAACTACACCGCACGGTGCGCGTCGGCGAGCGAATCGGTGTTGTGCAGCGACGCCGGTGACGGCAGCGCCTGGTCGGCGGCCAATGCCCGCTACAACGACTTCTTCCGCGGGATCGTCACTCGCTTCGACTATCGAGACGCGTTGTTGCTGGATCTTCACGGCAATGTCGTCTACACCGTGAGCAAGGGCCCCGACCTGGGTACCAACATCTTCACCGGCCCCTATCGGGAAACGGTCTTGCGGGACGCGTACCGGAAAGCGTTGCGCTCCAACAACGTTGACTTCGTCTGGATCACTGATTTCCAGCAATATCAGCCGCAGCTGAACGCCCCCACCGCATGGGTGGTCTCACCGATCGGGATGGCGGGCAAGATCGAAGGCGTGATGGCGTTGCCGCTGCCGATCTCGAAGATCAACGACATCATGAACGCCCACAAGCACTGGGAAGCCGTCGGCATGGGCCGCTCGACCGAGACCTACCTGGTGGGCCCGGACAACTTGATGCGTTCCGATTCACGGTTGTTTCTGCAAGACCGGGACAAGTATCGACGGGAGGCGATGGCGGGCGGCACTCCACGCGACGTGGTGGACAGCGCGATCCGGCTGGGAACCACCGTTCTGGTGCAGCCGGTCCCGAGCGCGGGGGTTCGGTACGCCCAGCGCGGACAGACCGGTGTCACGAAGGACACCGACTACCTGGGCAATCGGGAACTGGAAGCCTACGCGCCGGTGGATGTGCCGAACTCCGATCTGCACTGGTCGATCTTGGCGACCAGGGACGACTGGGATGCCTATCAGCGGCTGTCCACGTTCGGTAAGACTCTGGTACTGGCGGTCGCCGGGATCACCTTGGCGATCTGCGTGGTATCGATGCTGCTTGCCAAGCTGCTCGTGCGCCCGATCCGACGGCTGGAGGCCGGCACCGAGAGAATCAGCGCCGGCGACTACGAGGTGACCGTTCCGGTGCGATCACGCGACGAACTCGGGGACCTCACTGCGGCTTTCAACGAGATGAGCCGCAACCTCAAGATCAAAGAAGAGTTGCTCAACGAGCAACGCAAGGAAAACGATCGGCTGCTGCTGTCACTGATGCCCGAACCAGTCGTGCGGCGGTATCGCGAGGGAGCGCAGACCGTCGCGCAGGAGCACCAGGACGTCGCCGTGATCTTCGCCGACATGGTGGGGCTCGACGACATGTCCGACGACCTGTCCGGAGACGAACTGGTCGCCGTCGTCAACGAACTCTTCCGGCAGTTCGACTCGGCGGCCGAAGCGCTTGGCGTGGAACGGATTCGAACGTTCCACAACGGCTACCTGGCCAGCTGCGGTGCCACCACCCCGCGGCTGGACAATATCCACCGAAGCGTCGACTTCGCCATCGAGATCCAGCGCATCATCGACAGATTCAACAGCCGGTCACGACACAAGCTCCGGCTGCGGGTCGGCATCAATACCGGGAAGGTCATCAGCGGCTTGGTCGGTCGCGCCAGCCTCGCCTACGACATGTGGGGTGCCGCGGTAAGCCTGGCCTACCAAATGCACAGTGGCTCACCGCAACCCGGCATCTATGTCACTTCACAGGTGTACGAGGCGATGCGCGACATCTGGAAGTTCGTGCCGGCCGGAACCATCTCGGTCGGCGGTTCGGATCAGCAAATCTGGCGGTTGGTGGAACGCCAGTGAACATCTTCAGCGCCTCGTGGTTCTACTGGGCCGTCTCGGTCGCGCTGGGACTGCCCGTCCTGATCGTCATTCTCACCGAGTTGCAGCACACGTTGCGCCGCAGGGGAAGTCATCTTGCCAGGCAGATCAGCCTGCTGCGCAACTACTTGCTGCCGCTGGGCGCGCTGCTGCTGCTCATCGTGAATTCGGAGGGCGTCCCGGCCCACGACAACGCCGTCCGGATTCTCACCACGGTATTCGGTTTCCTGGTGCTGGTGCTGCTGTTATCCGGGCTCAATGCGACCGTCTTCGCCGCAGCTCCGCAAGGTTCCTGGCGCAAGCGGCTACCGGTGATCTTCCTGGACGTGGCCCGGTTCGTGCTCATCGGAGCCGGGCTTGCGGTGATCCTCTCCTATGTCTGGGGGGTGCGGATCGGCGGACTGTTCACCGCCGTGGGTGTGACATCGGTCGTCATCGGCCTGATGTTGCAGAACTCCGTCGGCCAGATCGTGTCCGGTCTGTTCATGTTGTTCGAGCAGCCCTTTCAGATCGACGACTGGCTCGACACCGCCACCGCGCGGGGACGAATCGTCGAGGTGAACTGGCGCGCCGTCCACATCGACACCGGCAGCGGCCTGCGGATCACCCCGAACTCGGTGCTGGCCGGCACGCCGTTCACCAATCTGAGCCGGCCGGCGGGCGCCTACCAACTGGCGATGAAGACCACATTTTCCGACGCGGATTCGCCCGACCGGGTTTGTGCCATGCTGTCGCGGATTGCCGGCGCGCTGCCGCAGCTCCACAGCGGTTTCAGCCCCACCTCGGAGCCGATCGGCGGCGCCGAGTACTGCACCACCATCGGCTTACGGTCACCCGCTGACGAAAACACCGCGCGAGCGACATTTCTGCGCTGGGTCTGGTATGCCGCGCGGCGGGAAAACCTGCACCTCGACGGCGCCGACGACGACTTCTCAACCACCGAGCGCCTGCGGGACGCCCTGAAAACGGTGGTCGGACCGGCATTGCGGCTCAGCGACGCCGACCAGCAGTCGTTGCTGTCGCACGCGAGGATACTGCGCTACGGTGCCGGCGAAATCGTGCAGTGTGTGGGCGAGGTGCCCGCGGAGATGATGTTCGTCGTCACCGGAATGGTGCGGCTGACCGCAACGGCCGACGACGGATCGGTGGTGCCGATCACCACCCTGGAAGAAGGCGGATTTCTGGGTCTGACCGCGCTGACCCGGCAGCCGAATCTCTCCAGCGCATACGCGATCGAAGAGGTGACCACGGTGGAGATCGGTCGCGAGCACGTCGAGCATCTCGTGATGCGTCAACCGTTGTTGCTGCAGGACTTCGGCCACATTCTCGAAGAGCGACAAAGCCAGGTGCGCCAGAGTCTGCATCGGGAATGGTTCAACTGAGGAAACCGCCGCGGCAACCGCATGCCCTTACCCGAGCGGATGCACTTCTCCTTCGAACACCGTGCCCCAGATGCCGACGTCCTTGAGGCCCTCGGCGCCAACGTCATAGGGGTTTTCCTCGAGCACCGCGAAGTCCGCTTTCTTGCCGGCGCGAATGGAGCCGAGCTCGTCTTCTTTGCGCAGGATCCAGGCGGCATCGATGGTGATCGCCTTGAGCGCGGTATGCAGGCTGACCCGCTCCTGCGGACAATTCAGGTTGCCGTTGATCGTCACCCGGTTGGCCGCCACCCAGGCCAGGGTGAGCGGCGACAACGGCGCCATCGGACAGTCGGAGTGCACGGTGAACGGCACTCCCATCCGCTCCAGCATCCCCATGCGCACCATCTGCGCTCCGCGATCCGGACCCAGCCATTGTTCGCTGAAGATGTCGCTGAGCATGTAGAGGTAGTACGCGTTGCAGGAGACCAGCATGCCGATCTCGTTCATTTGCCGGCACTGGTCCTCGCTGTTGAAGGCATAGTGCTCCAGCGTGGCGCGATGGCCGAAGCGCGGCTTGACGTCCAGCAACCTGCGGATGATGTCAATGTAGGTTGCGGAGCTGAGGTCGCCGTTGATGTGGGCGTGCAGCTGGTAGCCGGCCTTCCAGAATGGTTCGGCGTAGCTGTATAGCAGTTCGGGCGGGGCCATCCACACGCCCTGGTGCCCGTCCAGATAGCCCGGGAAGGCGCATTGGGAGAGTCCGCTGTAGATCGCGCCGTCGGCCTGCAGCTTGAAGTGACGGTCGAACATCACTCGCCTGCTGTTGTGCGTTGCCCACTCTTCGGCCGCCTCGAGCGCTGCTGCCGGGTTGACGCCGCGGGGGATGAAGTCGGCCGTGGTGGGTGTGAGAATGATGCGGCACGGCGCCTGCGTCGACTCGGCGGTGTCGCGGATCAGTTTGGTCTCGCCGACCGGGTCGCCGAAGATGCCAACTCCCATGTCCAGGCACGTGGTCACGCCGGCCATATGCACCATTTCCAGGAAGTTCTGCATCCCCTTGCGATAACGGTCCGGATCGAAGTGGAGTCTGCCCAGCCGAGACGCGTTCAATAGCTGCGCCCCGTTCTCCCAGAAGTGTCCTTCTTCCCAGTTGGCGTCCGGATGCCCGGTGAACTGCTCTGGCGTGACCCCGGTCCAGTTGAGTGCGGCGTCGTTGAGGAAGAGCTCGTGGAACGACCGATGCCACAATATGACCGGCTTGTCGCCGTAGCGCTGGGTCAGGTCGGACTTGGTGAGTTTTCCGTGCCACAGCGGATGGTAGCCCCAGGTGACGAACGGCTGCGTCCAATCCTGGTGCGCCGCAACCAGTTTGTCGAGACCGGCAAGGTAAGACTCCGGAGTTTTCGCCCCGGGGAACTTTCCGGTCGGCAGGGTCCAGTCGTCGGGCGCCAGAAACGGATACTGGGTCAACACAGCGGGCAAGGACGGATGAACGTGCGGGTCGATGAAGCCCGGCATCAGGACTTTGTCCTTCATCCGGTCATCGACTTCGTACTCGTAGCGGTCGAGCCACGGCTGCAGTGTCTCGGCGGTGCCGACGGCGACGATCTTGCCGCCACCCACGGCCACCGCCGTTGCCGTCGGCATCGCCTCGCACATGGTGATGATCTCGCGCGCCGGAAAGACGATGATTTTCTCGAAATCTTTGTGCGTGAGCTTCTGGGCCGGCCCTTTTTCGTGAGACGTTTCGTCAGAAGGCATGCATGTGGTCCTTTCCCGTCTTCCCGGCCTGCCGTGTTCCGCCAGCCCTCACGACTCGGTCGCATCGGATCAAGTCGCATCGGATCAAGACGCTCCATTGTGCCGAACCCGCCGTTCGGTTATCACCGAACGATCCGAGTCGCTGCCGTCCGCGGTGCAATATCTTGCCCTGATCGGCATCGGCGCGACGGTGCGGGCGAATTCTCAACCGCTTCGGCCCGTTCGTCCCCGGCTTCGCCCGCGGCGCCCCAGAACCGGGCCGTCGTACCCGGTCGGCTAACGCCCGTTACGCTGGGGCAATGAGTGTGCAAGCGCCGTCCCCGAGCGCTGGGGGCACCTCCCGCCCCCAGGCCCGGGGGACGACTCAGGAGCGAGAGCCGGACTACCTTCGACAGGTGCACGACGCCGCCCGCCGGGCGCGGGTTGCGGCCCGGCTGCTGGCCGTGTTGCGCAGGACTGTCAAAGACCGCGCGTTGCATGCCGCCGCCGACGAGATCTTGTCGCGCGCCGACCAGATTCTCGCCGCCAATGCCGAAGACCTCGATGCGGCGCGCGCCGCCGGCACACCCGCCGCGATGCTCGACCGGCTTGCCCTGAACCCGCAGCGTATCGACGGTATCGCCGCCGGTCTGCGGCAGGTCGCGGGCCTACCCGATCCGGTCGGCGAGGTGCTGCGCGGCTACACGCTGCCCAACGGGCTGCAACTGCGCCAGCAACGCGTCCCGCTCGGCGTGGTCGGCATGATCTACGAGGGCCGGCCCAACGTCACCGTCGACGCCTTCGGCCTCACGCTGAAGTCGGGCAACGCCGCGTTGCTGCGGGGCAGCTCCTCGGCCGCGAGGTCCAACGAGGCGCTGGTCACGGTGTTACGCAGCGCGCTGGTCGGCCAGGACCTGCCGGCCGATGCGGTACAGCTGCTCTCGGCCGCCGACCGGTCCACCGTCACCCACCTGATTCAGGCGCGCGGCCTGGTCGACGTGGCCATTCCGCGCGGGGGAGCGGGCCTGATCGAGGCCGTGGTTCGCGACGCCCAGGTGCCCACCATCGAAACCGGTGTGGGCAACTGCCACGTCTACGTCCACGAAGCCGCCGACCTGGAAGTGGCCGAACGGGTTCTGCTGAACTCCAAGACCCGCCGGCCCAGCGTCTGCAACGCGGCCGAGACGCTGCTGGTCGACGCGAACATCGCCGATCACGCGCTGCCCCGGCTACTGACGGCCCTGCAGGACGCCGGTGTCACCGTGCATCCGAATGCCGACGACGACAACCTGCGCCGGGAATACCTGGCGATGGAGATCGCGGTGGCTGTGGTCGACGGTGTCGACGCGGCGATCGCTCACATCAACGAGTACGGCACCGGACACACCGAAGCCATCATGACCACCAATCTTGCTGCGGCTCAACGGTTCACCGAACGGGTCGATGCCGCCGCGGTCATGGTCAACACGTCGACGGCGTTCACCGACGGCGAGCAGTTCGGCTTCGGCGCCGAGATCGGCATCTCCACCCAGAAACTGCATGCCCGCGGTCCGATGGGACTGCCGGAATTGACGTCGACCAAGTGGATCGTGTGGGGAGACGGCCATACTCGTCCGGCCTAGCCGGCCCTGTTAAGGAGAACTTATTGTGACGGTACCCGCTCGGTCCACGCCACTATTCGCCGATATCGCCGACGTCTCGCGGCGGCTGGCCGAGACCGGTTACCTGCCCGACACCGCCACCTCGACGGCCGTCTTCCTGGCCGACCGGCTCGGTAAGCCGCTACTGGTGGAAGGCCCGGCCGGCGTCGGCAAAACCGAACTCGCGCGTGCCGTCGCCCAGGCCACCGGATCCGGACTGGTCCGGCTGCAGTGCTACGAGGGCGTCGACGAGGCACGGGCCCTCTACGAGTGGAACCATGCCAAGCAGATCCTGCGCATCCAGGCCGGCTCGGGCGACTGGCAGACCACAAAAGACGACGTCTTCAGCGAGGAGTTCCTGCTGCAGCGTCCGTTGCTGACGGCGATCCGGCGCACCGATCCGACGGTGCTGCTGATCGACGAAACCGACAAAGCCGACATCGAAATCGAAGGACTGCTGCTGGAGGTGCTCTCCGATTTCGCGGTGACCGTTCCCGAGCTGGGCACGCTCACCGCCGAGCGGGCGCCGTTCGTGGTGTTGACGTCCAACGCCACCCGCGAACTGTCGGAGGCGCTCAAGCGTCGCTGCCTGTTCCTGCACATCGACTTCCCCAGTCCCGAGCTGGAGCGGCGCATCCTGCTGTCGCGGGTTCCCGAGCTGCCCGGGCACCTGGCCGAGGAGCTGGTGCGCATCATCGGCGTGTTGCGCGGCATGCAGCTCAAGAAGGTGCCGTCGATCGCCGAGACCATCGACTGGGGCCGGACGGTGCTGGCGCTGGGCCTGGACACCATCGACGACGCCGTGGTCGCCGCGACGCTCGGCGTCGTGCTCAAACACCAATCCGACCAGCAACGCGCGGCCGGCGAGCTGCGGCTCAACTGAAGGGGCTGCGCCGATGGCCACCCGACGTATCCGTCCCACCCGGCCGCTGGCCCCGCACGGGCTGCCCGGCCATCTGGTCGGGTTCGTGGAAGCGCTTCGCGCCGTTGGGATTTCGGTGGGTCCGTCCGAAACGGTGGATGCCGGGCGGGTGATGGCAACGCTGGGTCTGGGCGATCGTGAGGTGTTGCGGGAGGGCATCGCGTGCGCGGTGCTGCGCCGGCCCGATCACCGCGAGACCTACGACGCGATGTTCGACCTGTGGTTTCCCGCAGCACTGGGCGCCCGCGCGGCGGTCACCGAGGACGACGCCGACGGTTCGCTGCCGCCCGCCGACGTCGAGGCGATGCGGCAGATGCTGCTGGATCTGCTGACCGACAACCCTGACCTGGCCGATATGGACGAACGACTGGTGGCGATGATCGCGCGCATCGTCGAGGCCTACGGCAAATACAGCTCCAGCCGCGGCCCGTCGTTCTCGTCGTATCAGGCGCTCAAAGCGATGGCGCTGGACGAACTGGAGGGCAAGCTGCTGGCGGGACTACTGGCCCCTTACGGCGACGAGCCCACCCCCACCCAGGAGCAGATAGCCAAAGCACTTGCAGCGCAACGGATTTCACAGTTGCGCAAGTTGGTCGACGCCGAGACGAAGCGGCGCACCGCCGAGCAGCTCGGCCGGGACCACGTCCAGATGTACGGCATCCCACAGCTTTCCGAGAACGTCGAGTTCCTGCGGGCTTCCGGTGAACAACTGCGCCAGATGCGCCGAGTGGTGGCCCCACTGGCCCGCACGCTGGCGACCCGGCTGGCGGCGCGCCGGCGCCGGGCCCGCGCCGGATCGATCGACCTGCGAAAGACGCTGCGCAAGTCGATGTCCACCGGCGGTGTCCCGATCGACGTGGTGCTGCGCAAACCGCGTCCGGCCCGTCCGGAACTGGTTGTCCTGTGCGACGTTTCCGGTTCCGTCGCCGGGTTCAGCCATTTCACGCTGTTGCTGGTCCATGCTCTGCGCCAACAGTTTTCCCGAGTTCGGGTGTTCGCCTTCATCGACACCACCGACGAAGTGACCCATATGTTCGGCCCGGAAGCCGATCTGGCCGTGGCGATCCAGCGGATCACCCGCGAAGCCGGGGTGTATGCCCGCGACGGCCATTCCGACTACGGCAACGCGTTCGTCTCGTTCCTGCAGGCGTTCCCGAGCGTGCTGTCGCCGCGCAGCTCACTGCTGGTGCTCGGCGACGGCCGCACCAACTACCGCAACCCGGCCGTCGACGTGCTTGCCGACATGGTCACCGCGAGCCGGCACGCGCACTGGCTCAATCCCGAGCCGAAACACCTGTGGGGCAGTGGTGATTCGGCGGTGCCGCGCTACCAGGAAGTGATCGCCATGCACGAATGCCGCTCGGCCAAACAGCTGGCCGAGGTGATCGACCAGCTGCTGCCGGTGTGACCCGCCTCAGCGGGTTTTACGGAAGACGAGCCAGCGCATCGCGATCGGGCTCATCTCCCGCTCGACGGGAAACACGTCGAGGCCGCTGACCCAGTCGGCATACCAGCTGGTGGGCGGCCAGGCGCCCGGGGGCAAGTGCGCCTTCTCATAGTCGTGGACCGAGTCGTCGCCGACGAGTTCGAGCGGAAGCCCGGCTGCGGCAGCCGACATCTCCGGTCGAGTGAAGATGCTCGTGTACACCTGTTGCCCGAACTCCCGGGTGGCTTCGTCGAGTATGTAGTCCAGGTCTGTCAGGAAGATGTTGAACACCAAGCGTCCGCCGGGAACCAGGCACTGCGCCGCCAGTTCGAACAGGCCGCGCAACTGCTGTGCCGTCCGGAAATCAGATACCACCTCGGAGAGCACGATCAGCTGGTAGTCGCGCCGCAGCTCGTCCATGCTCGAGAAGACGTCCCGCGCGATGACCCGCACGTCGAGGGATTCCCGTTCGGCGTCGCAGCGAATGATGTCGGCGAACTTCGGAGTCATCTCCACCACGTCGACCGGGTGCCCGCGCCGTGCCAGCGCCAGGGCGTTGCGGCCGGTGCCTGCCCCGATCTCCAGCACCCGATGCGTGCGTGGTTCGGCCGCTTCATTGGCCAGCGCCCACACCCGGGCGTCGGGTTCGGTGCCGAAAAGTGGGGGCTCGCGGGTGCTGATCCAGCTCTCGTATTCCTGCGCCACGGTCCGCCAATGGGCCCGCACTTGGTAGTGCAAGGTCGGGCCGATGGGAGCGTTGAACGAGATGATGATGTTCGAGCGATGCGACGCCGCGTACGCCTCGGCCAATTGGGCCTCGAGAACCTTTCTGACATGGGCAAGTTCGTCGTCGGAAAACTGCCGGCCCACGGTGGCAAAGAGCTTGGCGCACATCGCCACGTATTCGTCGATCATGCCCGGCACGGCCGGCAACGTGATCTCGCCGGTGACCTGGGAGCGGGTGTAGAACCGCCGGGTCATGGACTCCTTCAGCAATGCTGTGGGCTGGTCCGGGCTGGGCGCCAAATTATCCACAGACACCTTTTACACGACCTAGCGCGCGGTTACACCGGCATTGAAGCAATGGCTTGGGCCGGCTTAGGCCGGTTTAGGCCGGTTTTCTCCGAACCGGCGCCGGCCAACGAATGGCTGACGGATCATGGCGCTGAGGTCAGCAACTCGATATCCAGCTCCGGGCGGTCGTGGGGCTGCACCCCGGTGTGTCGAGATGGAAATCGCGTGCTGGTGCGGTTGGGTCGGTGGCTGATGGCGCCGAGTGTGCGCTGATGGGTGTGTCCCGAACGTGGAAGGGAGTTCGATGTAGGTAGAGCTTTCCGAAGCGGTGCTGTGCAGGAGATGAGGGATTGTCGGCCCTTCGGAGTCGCCCTGCGGGGGGTGGCTTCAAACCGCCACAT
>NZ_UPHQ01000301.1 GCF_900566055.1 Mycobacterium innocens | reverse complement strand
AAGATGACATGTGATGGGGACCCCCTCGGCACAGACGCTCGACAATCGATGCGTCAGCAATTTTCAGGAGCTCGAGGAGGTCCCACTGATGACGATGGTAGGCGGTTTGGACGTGCATCGGCAGCAGATCACTTTCGATTATGTCGACGATGACGGTTTGGTGCGTTGGGGTCAGATCCGTCCAGCGACCCGTAAGACGTTGCGGGGTTGGCTGGCTGAGCACTGCGCCGACGGGGACGCGGAGTTCGCGTTGGAGGGCTGCACCGGGTGGCGGTATGTCAGCGAGGAGCTGGCCGCTGCCGGGGTGGGGGTGCATCTGGGGGATCCGGCCGAGACCGCGGCGGCGCGGGGCCGCAAGAAGCGCGCCAAGACCGACCACGCCGATGCGAAGCTGCTGCGCACCCTGCTGCTGGAGGGCCGGTTCCCCGAGTCGTGGATCCCGCCGGCGCACATGCTCGAGATCCGCACCCTGGGCCGGTTGTACTGCAGCTTGATCGAGGAGCGGCGGGCCTGGCAGCAGCGCATCCATGCCCAGTTGTTCCACCAGGGCTGCCCACCGATTCGGGCGCTGCTGTCCAAAGCGGGCCGTGCAGCGCTCGCGGGAGCCGAGTTGTCGGCGGCGGGTCGCCAATACGTGCAGACGGCGCTACGCCGCATTGACGAGCTGACCCCTGAGATCGACACGCTGCGAGCCCAATTGGTGAATTTCGCCCAGCGCCAGGCGGGATGTCGGGCGTTGCAGGCCCATTACGGTATCGGCTGGTTGTGCGCGGCGATCATGTGGGCCGAGATCGGCGATGCGCGCCGGTTCAGCAGTTCCGATCAGCTGGTGCGCTATGCCGGGCTCGATGTCACCGTCTACTCCTCGGATACCAAGCGCTCGCCGGGGCATCTGTCGCGCCAAGGCTCACCCGAGCTGCGGTGGGCGGCGTTTGAGGCGGCCAAGTGTGCGGCCCGGCGCGGCTCGCCGGATTACGTCTACTACCGGCGGCTGGCGGCCAAGCGTGACGGCCACAACGGCAAGAACCCCACCCTGGCGGTGGAGCGGAAAATCCTGCGCCGCTGCTATCACACCCTGCGTGAACTCGGCGATGCCGCCCTGGCGCTGCCCATCCCGCAACGTCAGGAGGTGGCCGCCTAGCCATGCGTTGCGCACGTGCCCTGCCCATATTTCAGCTGATACCCGCGGTCGGCTCCCCCGATCTCCCTGTCGCCACCCCGCTGTTGGGTGGACTTCCCGGAAAGAATGAGCGGCCGCACCCCTTTTCGGCGGCCCGCATGTCGGGCACCCCATCAATCATCATGTCGCCGGATTTATCCGTGGACCCAGATAAGGCTGGGCGCCGGCACGCGCAACGTCGTCTCCCACATCGATGGCATGGGAGGAAGCAGATGACTTGACCGACACCGTCTTTCCCCTCGTCCAGCCCGATCCAGTATGCGGCGGATCCTCGCCGGCCTCGAGGTCGTTCGTCCTCGCTGCGCTGCGGGCGCTCCACCTCGACCCCGGCTGCGGTCCGCAGCGCCTAACACGGGCCCGAACGAGGCCAAACAACACGAAATGACCAACGGATCCACCTTTACGGGGGTCCTCAACACAGATAAGGG